>NZ_JAUQTZ010000157.1:0-14345 GCF_059803845.1 Rhizobium sp. UFLA01-1127
GGCCGTAACCATAGGCGATATGGACGAGGTCGCCAGCGCGGCCGCCCGAGGCGCGGATCGAGCGGGCGACAACGGTCGCCCAGGTGTCGATATCGTTTTTGGTGTACCCGACGACGGTGGGCTTACCGGTCGTGCCGGAGGAGGCGTGGATGCGAGCGAGCTTCTCGCGCGGTACGGCGAACATGCCGAAAGGATAGGTATCGCGAAGATCTTTTTTCGTGGTGAAGGGGAATTTGGCGAGATCTGCCAAGGTCTGTAGGTTGGAAGGGTGTACACCTACTTCATTGAAGCGTTGCCGGTAAAAGGGCGAATTCTCGTAGGCATGGGTGAGCGACCATTTCATGCGTTCGAGCTGCAATGCGGAAATCTCGTCGCGCGAGGCGGTCTCGATCGCCTCAAGCTCGCCGGCCTGCGGGGAAAGATCTTCCATGAATGTCTCCTCCAAATGCCAGACGCTACGGGTATGAAGCCTATTCCGGCAAAAGCGCGCCCTTGACTGTGCGCGAGTGGCCGCGGAACTCCGCGATCTGCTCGCCCTCCTGATTGGTAACTGCGATGTCGTAGATGCCGCCTCGTCCTCGGCGCGACACCTCCCGTGCCGTTGCAGTCAGCCGGTCGCCCCTGAACGCCGGCGCGATGTAGGTCACCGAACAATGCTGGGCGACTGTGCGCTGGTTGTAGCTATTGCAGGCGAATGCGAAGGCTGAGTCGGCGAGCGCGAAGATATAGCCGCCGTGACAGGTGCCATGACCGTTCGTCATTGCCTCGGTTACCGCCATCGAAAGGGTTGCCTCGCCCGGTGCCACGGCAAGAAGCTTCATGCCAAGGTAGCGGGTCGCATTGTCTTCGTCCCACATGGATCTGGCGCAGGCTTCCGCGAGCGCCTGAGGGGAGAGGCTTTCGATCATGCTCATTGCCCCTTGAACTCCGGCCTGCGCTTTTCGAGAAAGGCGGCGACGCCTTCGGCATAGTCGGCGCTGCGGCCGGCTTCGCGCTGCAGGTCGCGCTCAAGATCGAGCTGCTCGTCGAGCGAGTTGGTCGCCGCCGCCTGAATGGCGCGCTTCGTCAGGCCGAGCCCCTTGGTCGGACCGGCGGCGAGCCGGACGGCAAGCGTCTTTGCCTCATCCATCAGCTTGTCATCGTCCACCGCCCGCCAGATCAGCCCCCAGCCGGCTGCCGTTTCCGCATCCAGAGGCTCGGCTGTCAGTGCCAGCGCCTTGGCGCGGACCTCGCCGATAAGCCTCGGCAGGTTCCAGGTGCCGCCGGAATCCGGCACGAGGCCGATTTTCGCGAAGGCCTGGATGAAGCGGGCCGAACGGGCGGCAAGCGTAATGTCACAGGCAAAGGCGATATTGGCGCCGGCGCCGGCCGCCACGCCGTTGACCGCACAAATGACCGGCTTTTCCAGGCTGCGAATGAGCCGCAGCAACGGATTGTAGAAGGTTTCGATCGTATGGCCGAGGTCAGGCGCGCCCTTGCGCGGATCGCGGTCGCCAAGGTCTTGACCAGCGCAAAAGCCGCGCCCCGCGCCGGTCAAAAGGACAGCGCGAACATCCGCATCCTTGTGCGCGCGCTCAAAACCGGCGCGCAGCGCAAGATGCATGTCCTCGTTGAAAGCGTTGAGTTTTTCGGGTCGATTGAGCGTCAGGCCCAAAACGCCATCGGCGAGCGCCGACAGAACCGTATCGGAATCGGACATGTTTCCTCCCCGTCGCCCTTCCTGCAGCAACGATAAAATCCTTGCATAAACCGACCGGTCAGTCAATTATAAAAGTAGCACCTGGGAGGAAGATCATGACCGTTACCATTACGCATGAAGATGAGATCGGCATTGTCACCATCGACAATCCGCCCGTCTCTCCGCATCTTCCCGATGTTGTCGCCAGCATACCTTAGCCTCGCTACCGACAGATACATCGCAATTTCAACACGAGCAGGGACTGGTGTCGCTGAAGGGATCAAAAGAACTCCGTATGGGCAGTTTCGCTACTGAAGAATTTCAAACGAATAGCTCTTATAGCGACCGCGTGGTCGGTTCGACTCCTATCAAGAGCATAAACGTGAATCGGACGCTCCACGGCTCTTTAACTGCCAGTCAGTTCGCTCGTTTCCATTGACAAGAGGTGCTAACGAGCCGGTCGAACGCCAGTCTGCGTGAAATCTTCGCCCACATAAAGCAGAGGACAATCGTGCTCTTTGGCGACTTCATATGCGAAGCAATCGCCATAGTTCAGTCCAGCCGGATGAACACCCTTGCCCCATCGGCCGTAGGCATGAGCCACTCGACGGGCGGCGGCAGCTGTTACGGACACGATCTCGAAGCCGAGGCCTGAAATGAGTAGGTTGACTTCTTCACCGACATTGCGTCGTGAGGCCACGATGAGGGCCTCAGCGACGGTGCCGGCGGAAATCAGCAGTCGATCCGCCTCTTCGATTGCCGTCATACAAGCTTCGCCCTGCGGCTCGTCGAGCACAATTGCCATGAGAGCCGATGTATCAACTGCAATCATGCCGGCATCCCATCATCGTCATAAAGAAAATCCTGGCTGCGCGCCGCCGCTGGTCCTTGAAGCGCCTTGGCTACGGCCGATGCCCTGACTTTCTCCATCAATGCGCGCCGCCCCTTCAGGCCAGGCGAGACTGCGACGGCGACCAGGCGCACGACCTCGTGGCCGCGACGGGTTAGGATCACCTCATCTCCTGCTTCGGCTCGCTTCACCAATTCCGTGAGTTGCCCTTTGGCCTGGCTGACAGACACGCGCATCACTTGGACGCCTTTAAGCTTTCCTATGTTTTCTCCCAAGAAATGGTCTATGACTTGGTCTAATTCAAGGCTGCGGGCGGACCTATGGCGAGGATGGTCCGGAAGCGCCCCCAAATCGGTCATGACCATTACTTGCCGGTTATTGGCAGCTGCATGTTTCAAACCTGCAGAGCCTGTTGGCTTCTGTGGACGAGCATGAAGTGGGGCAACGTTTTAGTGTGAGATGCCTGATGTCGCGTGTGCCCTCACGATGGCGTCCGCTTCCTTTCCGTATAGCTCCTCGAAGTGATCGAAGGTCTTGGAAAAATAACCAATGCCCTGCGTCGCCGAGCGCAGCGTCCGCGCCAGATCGTCAAGTGCGCCGCCCGGAACGAGCGCCCGGAAGATGTCCCATCCCTTGGCGGCTTCATCCCGCTCGAAGCCGAGAACTTGGCCGTTGAGAGCGGAGACGATCTGGACGAGGCTGCCTGAATAGATCGACGGAGTGTGAATCTCGCTGCGGAAGACCGGCTGCATCAAGACGGTCGATCCTTCGGAAAGTGCCTGACGCACCCCCATTTTGGACGCAGTCCGGAATGCGTGTTCCGAACTGTCGACGGTATGGTGTTGACCATCTAACAACGTTACGCCGACATCGATGACCTCGAAGCCTAGCGGCCCTTTCTCCATCGCTTCGCGTGCGCCCGCTTCGACGGCGGGGATGTAATTGCGCGGAACTGCACCGCCTTTGACCGTTTCGTCAAAGGTGAAGCCCTGGCCGCGCTCGTTAGGGTGAATGCTTAGCTTCACATCCGCGAATTGCCCGGCACCGCCGGTCTGTTTGCGATGGCGGTAGTGAACCTCCGATGGTTTCGTGATCGTCTCGCGGTAGATCGGGCTGGGCGTTCGGTCGGTCACGGAGATGTGAAAGACATCGGACAGCGTTCGGCAGAGATCGCGCAGATGTACCGGCCCTTGGACGCGGACGAGTTGAGCGCCCGTGCCTTCCTCCTGCAAGACTTTGAGGCCGCGATCCGTCTCGGAAAGCTTCGCCAGCGTTTCGGAAAGCTTGTTTTCATCGCGCTCGCTGCCCGGAATTAAAATCCTCTCAAGCATCGGCGTGGGTGGCTCCGCCCACTCAGGCGAGGTGAGCAACGCGTCGGCGGTCAACAGCGAAGCGACGCGCAGATGGTCGGACTTGACCGTGGCGAAGACATCCCCCGCCGCCGGCAGAACCGCCGAATTGGACCGCCCGTTTGCGAGACTTTGGACGGCGCCGAGGCTGGAGCCGCCCAATAACGCACCTTGCCGCAGTCCCTCGCCAAGTGCGCGCACGAGCACCGTCTTGCCGACATTCTGGCGATGATAGGCATGGAAGCTCACGGCCACCAGCTTGCCTTCATCGACAGTTCCCGCATGAGCGAGACGCTGCCGAAGCTCACCTATCGGCGGCGCCTCGTGACGCAGCGCCTTCATCAGCCTCGTCATGCCGTTGCCGTGGCTTGCAGCACCGATCAGGACCGGGATAATCTTGTTTTCCCTGAGAACCCGTGATGAAATGGCGTAGAGCGCGTCGCTGGGCGGCTCACGGTCCTCGATCAGTTCCTCGAGGAGCCAGTCATCGAATTCGGACAGGTGTTCCAGGAGCTCCGTGCGTGCTTCGTGCTCGCGTTCCGCGGTGCTTTCGGGAATCGCGATCAGCGCCGAAGGCTTGCCTTCCCGGTAGCGCCACGCCCGTTCCGAAATCAGATCGCAACTGCCTATGATCCTATCCCCCTCGCGGATCGGGATCTGGCGAAGCAAAAGGGTGTGGTTGGCGTAGTCTTGAAGCGCAGCGATCACGTCCCTCAGCCGCCCTCTCGGTTCGTCCATCCGGTTGACGAAGAGGATGCAAGGCGTCCCCGAGGCTTCGACTATCCGCAGATAGGGCGCGGCAAGCACAGCCTCCTCGGGTGCCGATGAAACGCACAGGATGCAGGCGTCACTGGCAAGAAGCGCGTGCTGCGCATGCGCCAACGCCTCGGTGGGTCCCGGCGTATCCAGCGCACACCATGCCTCGTTTCCAAAGGTGAATTCTGCGAGGTTCAATCCGTAAGGGGAGCTGGATTTTCTCGGCGCACCCTCCAGGGAGCTGAGCTTTTCCACGACTGTCGATTTTCCGGTCTGCGAGGGTCCAAGCACGGTAAAGCAACGCATCGGTCTTCCTCCAACTGCCATAATCACAATTTTCAGCCATCATAGGATGCCCTGAACTGCCGCAAGGCGCCAGAGCGTTGATTTCCGTGACGATTTAACCCAGTTTCGCGTCTGGCCATGACCCAACCAAAAGCCTGAACTATCAATCTTTTCAGGGTATTGCATCTGCCCAAGCGGGTTAGCGCGAAATGACAATCAGGGTCAAAATCTGGCCGAGCTCAACATTCAGGACACGCGCGAGAAAGGAATACGCGCAATTATTCTCGGGGTTGTCGAAGAATTCATCGGGCTTGCCGATCTCCAGGATCGATCCCTGATCGATATAGATCACGCGGTCGGCGACTTCCCTCGCGAAGCTTGTTCAGTTGTATCGAGACTTCACCCAATTTCGCATTTCGTCGCGACCCTGTCTGAAGGTCGATATCGCAAATTCGTCAATGGCTGGTCACTGAATGGATCAGCGTCACATACAAATACGGGTCGAAGCGTGGTGAAACTGAACAACACGTATACTGATAGCGGCAACAGGCGACATAAGATGCCACCAAGGCTTCGATCGGGGAGCCGTCACTTAGCTGAGGAAATAACCCGCAAATATGCGATGACACGGTCAGCCATCGCGACGCATCGCGCTCCGTCGAATGGGAATAATGAGGAGAATGCTCCCGTCAGCTGCTTTTCGATTGCAATCCGCATCATCTTGCGTGCGCGGTGCAGCCGCGTCTTGGCAGTTCCAGATTTGATGCCGAGAAAAGATGCAGCCTCCTCAGTACTCATGCCCTCGACGTCCCGCAGCACGAAGATTGCGCGGAATTCGTCGGGTAAACCGTCGACAGCCCGTTCAAGCAGATGGCGCGCCTCGCCGCGGGAAAATTCGGTCTCTGGATCAGCGACTAAGAACGGGGTCGGAAATTGCAGCAGTTCGCCCCGTCCTGATTCTGCAGTCATGTCGATCTCCTCCAAACCGACGCTTGTCCGATGGCGCCGTACGCGCCCGAGCGCCTCATTGAGCGCGATCCGGGTGAGCCAGGTCGAAAGTTGCGCCTCATTGCGAAATGCAGTGAGATGAGTGAAGGCGTGCACATAGGTTGCCTGGACGATGTCTTCCGCCTCCGCGTCATCGCGGACGATGGCGCGGGCCGAGCGGAACAGGCGACGGTTGTGTCGCTGCACGAGGACGCGTATGGCTATCTCGTCGCCGGTCCTGGCATGGACGACGAGATCTGCATCGGAGAGCGCTGCCATGTCCGGCATATGCCTCGACGCCGCGGTGGGAACGCCAACCATGATCACTCCAGCGTAGCTCAATGCATCCACGTGCAGCTATGGCTGAACATCAAGCGTGCCTTTCATCATCGGATGAAAGCGGCAATAGAAATCCACTTTCCCCGCTTGTTTGACCGTCATGCTTTTTTGCGACTTCGGCGGCAGGTCGATATCGAAGCTCTTGTCGCGCGCGGTCGCGCTATGGCGGAATATATCATCATTACGCCAGGTGATCATGTCGCCGACATGCAGCGGCGGCACGGTACCGAACTGCATCTGCGCGATGATGATGTCGTGATTGGCGGCCACCGCGCTCGCGGGGCCTCCAACCAGGAATCCCGCAAAGGCCAGCGCCACGAGGATGGAAAACAGGAAACGCATCGCGAGCCTACTTGACCATCGACGCAAGATGCTCGGCGTGCGTCTGGTGCTCCTTGAAGAGCTTCAGACCCGTCTCCAGCAGTGATTTCAGTTCGCCATTCTGGGCCGACGGGATCAGCAGGGTTTCAAGCGCGCTATTGACCTGTTTGTGATAGGCGACTTCATTATCGACGTAGGCCTTGTCGAATGCCGCGCCATGAAGCTTGGAGAGCTTCGCCAATTCCGCTTTGGCGGCAGACGACAGCGACTTGCTGGTATCGTTATCCTCCGGCTTGACCTTCAATTTCTTCAGCAGAGCAAGCGCCTGTTTGTTCACGGCCGTGTGGTCGCGCTCCATCGTCTCGGCAAATTGCCGAACCTCGGCGTTCTTGCTCATCTTGAGAGCCTGTTTTGCAGCGGCAATGTCGATCTCGCCAGCCGTATAGGCAATATGCGCGATCTGCGGATCCGTCGGCTTGTCGGCGGCGAACGTCGCGGTCGCAAGCACCGCAGCCATCGCGGTTGCCGTGAGAAGTCTCTTGAACATGCTGGCTTCCTCCTCCATGGAAACTTCAGGCGCGTCCGGCACCTGAAACAGTCGTTAGATGTGGCTGCCGGCAAAAGGTTCCCAAGATTTGCAAAAGATCGTCCCGAAAGCTGCAAGTTTCATATTGTCTGCGTTCTATATCGGACATTTCCAGAGGGAGGAGCTGAGTGCAAAACGACATCTGGCTAACGATTTGACACGACTGGTTGATACGTGGACCGCAGAAGACGGATCGAGAGTTGCGTCCCATCAAGAACAAAGCATCTTACGATACTTCCTAGACAATGATCGGCGCGCGGTCTGGCTGGCCCGCCAAAAATCACGCAATCTGCTCGAACAAACCAGGCCGCCTCTTCGATTCCATTTCTGTCGTTGACGAAGGTTAGTGACTGGGCCGTCAATGCTCGTTGGGCGGGTGTGTCGGTCAGAACATACGACTTCATGCAGGTTGTTTCGGAAATCAGTTCGATACTTTCCCATGGGTAGGCGTAGCAACTCATTTGTTTTCAATGGGTGGTGGACAGCACGAGCCAGTCATCGTCATTGAGGGGTGCCAGCATTGCGCGGGCATCGTCCAGAGCCTTGCTTTCATTCAGTCGTTTCCACGCCTGTTCTGCCTCGGCGGCCGGCAAAGGGGGGGCAAGGGTCAGGAGGTCGATTTTCTCCTTTAGCTTTCTCGACATCATGGGAGGGGTCCAGCCGCCCGTGTGGCGAAACTCTCCCTGCTGCAGATGGCGGGTGGAATCGGTATAGCGGTGGAGCATGGTCTCGATTGGCTGCCCATGGATCAGAAAGTCGATCTCTTCGCGCTGCCAGCCAAGCGTTGGCAAATGCGTTGCAAGCAGGTGGTGGTTCGTATCGTTGCTGCCGCTCAAGCTAGGCAGCGGAACAAAATTTGCCGCGAGCATCACCAAGGCGGCAAGCCCGGGGCTGATGAATTGCGGCTGCAGCCAGGATGAGGCGGCGCCGTCCGGGCCGAGATAAAAGGCGTCATGAATATCCTGGCGCTGTGCTAGCGCGGCATATCGGCCAATCGCCATGGTCGAAAGTCGCTCGCGGTCGGCGGCTTCCCATGCTGCCAACAGGTCGAGAACCGTCCGTTCGAAGCTTGGTGTGACGGCGCAACGAAACGCGTGATGAAGGACTGCCATGTCGAATTCCCCCGTGGAAAGCCGCCGGACTTGGGAAGACCGGCGGTTAGAGCCATTGCAACTGGAAACATTAGGGTTTTCTCAAGAAGAGTCTATTGGGCAGCACAATTGGCCAGTTGTCCATTGATGACGGTAACCCCGGAGCCGCCCGTCGTGGCAAGGGCCTGGAACGCTGCGGCCGCCACCCGGCTCGCTGCCGCATTGGACGATGTGGGATTTTGGATTTCCGTCTTTGCTATGCTCCAGTGGCCTGGCGGTACATTGTCGAAGTTCATGTTCCAAGGTAAAGGCCTCGGGTTGTCGGCGGGATTCGCGTTGAATACGATGCCGTTTCCAATGGGGATTTGAGTGCCGGGCACCGGGCCAACAAGAGCGCCAAGGTCCACCTTGACGAAGCATTGGGCTGCGGGCAGTCCTGCGCGCGCCGCGTTATCGTCCAGAAAGTAGAAGAACGACAGGGTCGGCGGAGCGCCGCTGACACCGAAGTTCGCCGCGGTCCAGATGACGACGCCTCCCGCATCGGCCGTAACGCTGCGGTAGACGGAATAGGCGTAGGCGGGACTGACCATGCCAAGCCCGCTTGAGGCGGCAAGCAACACCGCGAGGATACTGCAACGCAATTTGGAAATTCGCATGATGGCTTTCCTTTTCGCTAAGAGTGGATGAACGTTCCCCACAGCATGCGGGGAGCGCTGACCGACAGCGCGCGCCGCCGGACCTGGTAGGCGGTGAGCGAATTCCTGCCGTCCGCCGTGTCTGTGAGTGTTCAGGGAGGTGCCCGCAGGCAGCCTCAGGGCATTCAGGCAAACGGCGGGGCACCGCCTCGCACCGTCGTCTTGCGCAAACAGTTTGCGCCTCGTTCAGTCATTCCCGACAAACAGGTTAGTTTCGACCTATGATCCGCCGGTTGTTGAAAACGTCCCGTTGGAATTGTAGGTGGCGATAATCGTGGCAAAGCCTATAGTGAAGTCGCATCGAGCCGAGTTGCTTTCGTCATAGGTCAGAAGGTTCCCGGCCGGTTGATAGCCTGTCTTTACGAAAAAGACCTGTTCCGGCGAGCAATTCATCGTTGCATTCGGCACGGGCGCCACGAAGCTTGAGAGGATGACGGCTTGGTTCGTGTTCACTGCAGCGACGCCACAGAAGAGTGTGGGAAGCGGTGCCGGTGTATAGGGCGGCACGTTGATCGCAAATGCCCCAACAGAGATCCCCGATTGATAGGTCGGCGCCGATAGCCCCAGCGGACTGAGTGTCAGTTCCGTAAAATTCGTCGGCGGATTGCTGCCAGCGCCGGTCGTGAGCGAAATCGCCTGCTTTGTCGTCGCGTTGCTGACCAGGAGCCGCGAAGTTCCGGATGAGGCCGATGCCGTAGACAGCGAGGGTGGCGGCGGCGCTGCGGTGCTGATTGCACCCGCGTAGATTTGCTTGTCCAGGCCGAAGACTATCTGCGCGCCCGAATTGCCGTAATTGCCGACATTCTGGCAGCCGAGACTGCAGCAGTAGATGGTGCCGGCGGACGGCTCGAACGTCGCCTGTTTCTGGAAGACATAGAAATACTGCGCAGTCTGCGAGAGATTCTGAACGATGATCTGGTAGGACAAACTGTTCATGATGTTCCGACAATCCCGTTTAGACTTCAGCTGCTAGGCTTGGGTCGTCCGCCGCCTTGGCTGGCGACGGACATCAGGCGGCGCAAGGTGGGCACACGCGGGTGAGGGTGAGGAGGTGCGTTTTTCACCCGCGTGGCCGCAGTCGGCCTATTGGAGCTGAGTGCTCCAATTGCCGTTGGCCTGCAAGCTGACGTTGCAGATGGTATAGCCGCCTGTGAAGTCGGAGAGCGCGGCGTTCACACTCGACTGCGAGAAGTTCATGACGCTGCCCGGAGTGTAGGCACCGGTCTGAACGAAGTATTTGAGGATCGGCTGGCAATCGATGTTGTTCATCGGGTTCGCCTGGACGAAGTTGGACAGCACGATGCCGCCATTGACGGCGATCGCCGAGCCGACATTGTAATATGGCGGTGAGGTGAAGCTCGGCGTGGTGATACGGAACGCGCCCGGCTGCACACCCGCTCCGTTGACCGGTGCGGAAAGACCGAGCGGCGCGACCGTCGCGGTCGTCCAGTCGTTCGGCGCGCCGCCGGCCGTGGCGAGATCGATCGCACGGCTGGCGGAGGCGAAGCCCGAGGACTGACCAACCTGCGGCGGTGTGTTTGCCTGTTGGATGCCGGCATAATATTGCAGGTTGACCTGGAAGGTCAGGATTGCGCCTGTCGCATCATAGTTTCCGAGAGATTGCGAATAGAGGCTGTTCGAGTAGACCTGCCCGCCGCCAGTATAGATAGCCGGCTGCTGGAAGAAGTAGAAGCTCTGGGTCTGCGGCTGGTAGTTCTTCACGTTGATGGTCAGCAATGTAGACATGGTCAACAATCCTTTTTGGGTTGAGAGCGAGGCACAGGGTTTCTCGCACGACACAAGCCTGACTACTTTGCCGTCCGATCACATACGGTTGCTATGTTTGAAACCCTGATTAGAAATATCTTATATAAATGCCATATAATCAACCTGAGGCTGTTGAGCAGAAGGTGAAAATGCGAGCGCAATTGCGCTCAGCGTAACGATTGTTCTGGAGGGATGGCGTGAAGCAGATTGATAAGACTGGCCTGGATCATGGCGGACCGACTGCGGAGCGCAAGCACCCATTGAAGCTCTGTCTGAGAAATTGTGCTGTCCTTATGCCATTCCATCGTGCCGCGCCCAAGCAACAACCAGTCGAGAGAGACATCCAGTAGTTGGGCAAGCGCACAGGCACTGTCCAATGATGTATGACCACCACTCTGCCAACGCGAGACGGCGGCGACGGAGACATTCAGTTCGGCGGCGAGGGCGTGCACTTTCCGGATCTGGCGCCGAGCTATGGCTTCTCGAATGCGTTTGCCGCGGGCGGGATTGTGAGCCATTATGAAATCTCCCTGTGGTTGCTTTGTTGAACAAAGCAGCCATAGGGAATTTTAGTGATTTCATATGTTAGATGATGCTTATGGTTATCGGGTGGCAAATCACAACGAACGATATCCTTCATCTACTCGGTATGCGGGAAATCTAAATAATCCGCTGGTCATCCTAATGGCTGACGCAGAATCCGGAGTGACGCCGTCAGATCGATGCGGTCTCGACGGAGAAGAGGGGGACAAGCTCTCAAATCCCACCACAATCCCAGCGACGCCTCTCATTGCATGAAATGGAAGCAAGTCTTTTCTCCTCGGATTGACTACGCAGGATGTGCCAAAAAAGGACTCGCGAAATGAATGCGTTTGCGGAGTGAGCGAGTTCACTGCTGACTCGGCGAGCGTCGTGGCGACCCGAAGGCCGGTGCGTTGGCGCTTTGACGTCAGGATCATCGCACCGCGTTCATATCGGGCATTGACGAGCTGAAAGAAGAGACTGCCGCTGCCTTGGACGACCGGCAGGTAGCCGATCTCGTCGACAATCAGCAAGCTTGGTCTGCAGAAGAAGCGAATGCGCTCTTGAAGCCTGCCTTCTCGTTCAGAACGGGCAAGCGAACCAATGAGGTCGGCGAGCGTCGCAAAATACACACTCTTTCCAGCCTTCACGGCTTCGACACCGAGCGCTGTGGCGAGATGGCTTTTGCCTGTTCCCGGTGGTCCGAGGAAATAAACGGCCTCGTGACGATTGACGAAGCCGAGCTGCGCCAGGATGAGAATTCGATCGCGATCGAGCGAAGGTTGGAACGTGAAGTCGAAGCCGACGAGCAAACCGTCATGCCGGGCTCATAGCTTTCCGCGACGATCTGCGCCTTCAGCTCGTCGCTCCATTCGCGGCGACGACCACTTCCAGTGAAAACCTCGAACCGTCGAACCGGCTCGTCATCGTTCGTTTTAAGTGTAAGCTCCGAAATCGACATAAGTCTAAGCCCTCTGTTCAGGCTTAACATCGTCAATCACAACATGATCCGGAAGGTGGGATCAAAATGACGCTTACGCCGCATCGGCGATGGCCGGAAAAAGAATGGCTCCGGTCGTGGCCGCTGCGTGTAGGCGCGCGCGGCTCCCGTTAATGCCATCCGCAGGTCGATGCCGATATTGATCTTCCTGACGCCACCCTGGTGCTCTTCTCGACCTCCTCGTGCCGCACGCCGTACGTTGGCGGCTGGCGAAGGGAATGAGACGCGCGGCCTGATCAGTGCACGGACATGCTCACCAAAGAGTAGGAATGCATGGCTTTGAACTGCGCGAACATAGCCGTTGCCTGCCGCAGCACAGCTCGGCATTCCGAAGGTCATTGCGGGCAAGCTCATCGGCATTGATGCGAAGCGCTTCAGCCATGTTGGCAGACAGCGCTGCAAGCGCCTATGGCCTTCGATGAAGGCGTCGCGGCATTTTCGAGGGCGCGGGCGAAATCGACGAAAACCTCCTTGCGTTCCTCGAGGTCCAGATCTTTGATTTTGTTTATTTTCTCTTCCATGTTGATCTAGTTCTGAACAGACGTGCAGATGCAGACCGAGCTCGTCACGCCTCGGCAGCGAAACAGCTAGGAAGAGACAAATTTGGTTTCAAGATTTCAGTGAAGGTTGAACTCACCTTCGACGCGGCGCCATTCGTTTGGTCCGATCAGGCGCTGGTGGGTATAGCGGACCGAATGCAGCGGGCCGTCGAGTTTGGACTGCCAGAAGTCCAGAAACTTGTGCATTTCCGGAAAATCAGGGGCCAGATCGTAGTTCTGCCAGACATAGGTCTGCAGCACGGATTCAAAATCAGGAATGCGGTAGAGGATGTGTGCAGTGGTCAGCCCGTAGCCATTGAGCTGCCGTTCCAGATCAGACGAAAATCGCATGCTTCATCTCCGTTTCATGACACGCAGAGGATGGCGCAAAATTTTGCAGTCATCAACAGATCTCTGAACGTGGAGACCCGTTTATTGTTCCTTTCCAGCATGTTAGCAGCTGTCTCATACGAGTGCTAATTTTTTTATCGCGCCCTCTTGAAATCGAAAAATCGCAAAAATAAATCTTTTGGCGCGAACGCTCAGATGAGGTTCGCACCCGCCCGGACTGGTCATCCGGTCCGGAGGGGAACAACGTCATCTTTTTTGTCTCACGGAGGAAAATATGTCGTTCCGACCGCTTCATGATCGCATTCTTGTCCGCCGGGTCGAATCCGAAGAAAAGACCAAGGGCGGCATCATCATTCCCGATACCGCCAAGGAGAAGCCGCAGGAAGGCGAGGTCATCGCCGTTGGTCCAGGCGCGCGCAATGAAGCCGGCCAGATCCAGGCGCTCGACGTCAAGGCAGGCGACCGCGTTCTGTTCGGCAAATGGTCTGGCACCGAGATCAAGATCAACGGCGAAGATCTGCTGATCATGAAGGAAAGCGATGTCATGGGCATTATCGAAGCCCCGGCCGAGCAGAAAAAAGCTGCTTGAGCTCTCCATATCACGAAATCATCAGTCAGATAGCTGCCTATTGAGGAGTTAAAGAAATGGCTGCGAAAGAAGTCAAGTTCCATAGCGACGCTCGTGAACGCATGCTGCGTGGGGTCGATGTGCTCGCCAATGCCGTAAAGGTCACGCTCGGCCCAAAGGGCCGCAACGTCGTTATCGACAAATCCTTCGGCGCTCCGCGCATCACTAAGGATGGCGTTACCGTCGCCAAGGAAATCGAACTCGAAGACAAGTTCGAAAACATGGGCGCGCAGATGCTGCGCGAAGTTGCCTCGAAGACCAACGATCTCGCCGGCGACGGTACCACGACCGCAACCGTTCTCGCTCAAGCGATTATCAAGGAAGGCGCCAAGGCGGTCGCCTCTGGCATGAACCCGATGGACCTCAAGCGCGGCATCGACCTTGCCGTCGAAGCTGTGGTCAAGGAATTGAAGACCAACGCCCGCAAGATCACCAGCAATTCCGAGATCGCTCAGGTTGGTACGATTTCGGCCAATGGCGATGCAGAGATCGGCCGTTATCTCGCCGAGGCAATGGAAAAGGTCGGTAATGAAGGGGTCATCACGGTTGAAGAAGCCAAAACGGCGGAAACCGAACTCGAAGTCGTTGAAGGCATGCAGTT
>NZ_JAUQTZ010000158.1:0-14345 GCF_059803845.1 Rhizobium sp. UFLA01-1127
CACTATTGCGTCATGCTATCGCACACGTTATAGCATTACGCAATTGATGTAATAACATAACAGACCCATTCAAGGGCATTTATCGCATGAACGCAGCAAAAACTCTTCTTCCCGTCGCGGCCTCTCTCCTCCTTTCGGGCCTGCTCGTCAGCACGGCGGCCACAGCAGCCGATGCGCCGAAGGTCGTGGTGTCCATCAAGCCGATCCATTCCCTGGTCGCAGCCATCATGCAGGGAGTCGGTATGCCCGATCTGATCGTCGATGGTGCCTCCTCGCCGCATACCTATGCGCTCAAACCTTCGAATGCCCGCAGCCTGCAGCAGGCGCAGTTGGTCTTCTGGGTCGGGCCGGGCATGGAAGCCTTCCTTCAAAAGCCGCTCACGGCACTCGGCTCCAACGCCACCGTCGTCGAACTCGACGACGCTCCGGGCATCACCAAACTCAAATTCCGCGAAGGCGGCGCCTTCGAACCGCATGACGATGGTGACGGGCATGATGCAGGCGACGAGCACGCCGATGGCCACGACCATGATAACGGCGAATTCGACACCCATCTCTGGCTCGATCCGCATAATGCCAAAGCGATGGCCGCCGAAATCACGACATCGCTGGTCGCTGCCGATCCCGCCAATGCGCTCACCTATGAAGCGAACCAGAAGACGTTGAATGACAAGCTCGACGCGCTGGATACGGAAATCGCCTCGACGGTCGCTCCCGTGAAAGACAAGCCTTTCATCGTCTTCCACGATGCCTACCAGTATTTCGAACATCGCTACGGCGTGCGCGTCTCCGGCTCCATCACCGTCAGCCCGGAAACCATTCCCGGCGCGCAGCGCGTGGCCGAAATCCACCGCAAGGTCGCCGATCTCGGCGCGACCTGCGTCTTCGCCGAACCGCAATTCGAACCGAAGCTGGTCAATGTGGTGCTGGAGGGCACATCGGCAAAGTCGGGTGTGCTTGACCCCGAAGCCGTAACTTTGCCACAGGGACCGAATCTCTATTTCGATCTGATGCGCGATATCGCAAGCTCCCTGAAAAGCTGCCTTTCAGCGCACGGCTGAACATCTCCGGAGAAAGCGAGCCTCCTGCTCGCTTTTCTCACTACAGCAAAAGTAATGATATTACATTACAATGAGGCTATCATGAACAAGAAGCTTCCCGTCACCGTCCTCTCCGGCTTTCTCGGCGCCGGCAAGACGACGCTGCTCAACCATATCCTCAATAATCGCCAGGGTCTGCGCGTGGCCGTTATCGTCAATGACATGAGCGAGGTGAATATCGATGCGGCGCTGGTGCGCGACGGCGGTGCCAACCTCTCACGCACGGAAGAACAGCTTGTTGAAATGACCAATGGCTGCATCTGCTGCACGTTGCGCGACGACCTGCTGAAGGAAGTACGCCAGCTTGCCGAACAGGATCGCTTCGATTACCTCCTGATCGAATCGACCGGCATCGCCGAGCCCCTGCCCGTCGCAACCACTTTCGAGTTTCGCGATGAAGATGGCCGCAGCCTCTCCGATGTCTCCCGGCTCGACACCATGGTCACCGTCGTCGACGCGGCCAACCTCTTGGCCGATTATGGATCGACGGATTTCCTCGCCGACCGCGGCGAGACGGCCGGCGACGGCGACAGCAGGACCATTGTCGACCTGCTGGTCGAGCAGATCGAATTTGCCGATGTCATCATTCTGAATAAGGTTGGCTCGGCAACGGTCGAGCAACGCGACGCCGCCCGCAAGATCATCGTCGGACTCAATCCCCACGCGGGCCTGATCGAAGCCGATTTCGGCGCGGTCGAACCGGCGGAGGTTCTCGGCACCGGCCGCTTCGACATCGATCGCGCCGAAACCCACCCGCTCTGGTACAAGGAGCTCCACGGATTCAAGGATCATGTTTCGGAAATCGAGGAATATGGCATCCGCTCCTTCGTCTATCGCACGAAAAAACCCTTCAATCCCATTAAATTCCAAGCATTTCTCAATCGGCCATGGCCGGGCGTCGTTCGGGCCAAGGGCTTCTTCTGGCTTGCGACCCGACCCTATCATGTCGGCGAAATGAGCCAGGCCGGCGCGCTCGTCCGCACAGGCAAGATGGGCCTCTGGTGGGCTGCCGTGCCTGAGCAGCAATGGCCGCGCGATCCCGGTTTCCGGAGCGCCCTGGCCCCTTATCTCGATCCCATCTGGGGTGACCGGCGCCAGGAACTGGTATTCATCGGTGCCGATCCGATGAGCGCGCAGAAGATCACAGCCGAATTGGATGCCTGCCTGATCGATGCGGATCGCTTCACGCCGGAACGCTGGCGAGACCTCCCCGACCCTTTTTCTAGCTGGGACCGGCTGACGGCATGAAGAAGCAGAACCTGGAGCAAGGTGCCGAAAAGCGTGATCGGCTTTCGACGACATCCTGCTCTACGTCTTCGATTCCAGAGCGGATTCGGATTTTAGATCGCACAGACCTAAAATCATCCAGCTCTGGTTAGATTGCGCTGCTATTGCTTCGAATGCAGTGGCGATGACGAACCCGTCGATAAAGGATTCCGATCCAACGCCGCCAAACCGGATAAGGATGATAACAAGTCAGGCGAGGCAGATGCTCGCCTGATGCCCGATCCGATAGGAAAAACTTTGGTTTTGGGCCTGAACGTGCGCTCAGGCCACCAGCATGCCGGCAGGAACGGTGATGATCTCATGCATGACGACCAATGCGCCGATCACGTCCGCCTTGGTACGCAGCGGCGTCATCGTACAGTGAAACACCTTGCCTGGCTCGACCTCACGATGGGACGGGTAGAGACACTCCACCCTTTCGCCTGCAAAGCAAGCATCGAGCTTCGCTTTCACGCTGCTTTCAAAATATTCGCAGCCGACGAATTCCGAGATGTGGCGCCCAACGAGCTCCATCGGTTTTGACTCCAGGAACTCCGAATTGGCAGCATTGCTGTAGAGATAGCGATAATCCTGCGTAATCACGGCAACGCGATCAGGCAGGCTGTCCAGAATGACATCGTTCAGAAAGCTGCCTTCCTCGAAGCCGAACACGTCGTCGCGATCGATTTTCTCGCTCGAAAACGTCTTCATAACTTCGCCGGCTGCTTCGCTTGCTCCGCCGAAATAACGGTCGATCAGCACCGAGAGCGATGTCGAATTGCACAGGACTCGCGAACGATCATCCGCTTCTTCCCGGATGAGGTTATTCATGAACTGGAGCTGCATGTAGATCTCAAGCAGGCTCGTCGCTTTAAACGCTAGAATAGCCGCGATAAGTGGTTCCAGTTCACTATCGAGCGACGCGACAAGCTCGTCGTCGCCAAGTTTAATCGCACGTTGAATCTGACTGCATTTCGTGGAGAAGGCATGAAAGAGTGCCAGCAAAATTGCCCTCCTGTCCTTGATCACAACGGACGCAGGAGCCTCGTTTCCCAGCGCTGCCATGCCCAAGGATATTCAGTTTGGTGTCCGCTTTCTCACCAAACTTTCTGTATTGTGAATTAACATGACTTACCTTCACTTTCAATCCGGATGAACAGAAGTTCTCGGGAAAGGAGAACTTTCTGAAAAGCAAGATCTACCAGCGGCAATGGCTGCATGAAGACCGGATGCGAATTCCAGCATTCTTACCCATGGAGCGAATCGCGCTCTCTCGGCTCCGCTTCTCGCGCTCTGGTTTCTTTTTGCCCGACGGGCAAAGCCGCTTGCGTAGTTTTGTACGGCCTGTCCCAATGAAGAGCCGATCTAGAAAACGCTCTTCTTGATATCCCAGCGATCATGATACCAGAGCCATTGCTCGGGGTTTTCCCGCACCCAGCTCTCGACCTTGTCGTTCAGCATCTGCGCCGTCGCGGTCAAGTCGAGACCGCCCGCTCCGTTGCGCGGCATCTCCAGCTTCGGTTCGATTTCCAGCCTGTAGCGATTGTTAGGCAGACGGACGCAACGGGCTGGATAGACCTCGCAATCGAATTGGCGCACGAGCTTCGGCAAAAGCGGGTTCGTCTTCACGTCACGGCCGAAGAACAGAGTCTTCAACCCCTTACGGAATTTCTGGTCGACCAGCACGCCGACGCCACGGCCTGCTTCCAGCTCACGCGCAAGGCTGAACGAGGAGCCCGCGTGGGAAGGCACGAGGTTGCCCATGCGTTTGGCCCGGAAGTCGAAAACCTTCTGAGCGACATAGGGATTGTTCGGCGGACGGAAGAGTACGGTCACCGTCAGACCGAAAGCCGCGCCTGCAACCGGCAGCAGCTCAAAATTGCCGGTATGTCCGGTAAAGACGATGAATGGCCGTGGATTGTCCCTGAGGTCGAGAAAGATCGGAATGCCAGAAACCTCGATCCGGCCTGGCTTGTCGCTATAGGGATCGAAGTCGAAGAGCCGGTCGAGGAAAACATATTCCGCCGCCAGCCGGCCCATATTGCCCCAGCTTGCACGCGCGATGTCCTCGATCTCCGCCTCGCTCCTTTCCGGAAAAGCGTTGCGCAGATTGGTCAGCATCAACTGATGCCGGCGCATGCGCGGTCCGATCTTCCGGGTCAGCCAATCGGCAAAATTGATGCCCGCATCCGCCGGAAATAGCTTCAGGAAATTCAGGAAGCCGAAAATGACCTGCGCCACCAGCCACTGCCGGAAATTTCTGAGCGCAAGGACGATCCGGGTGATGAAGAGCTTCACGCCGCTCAATCCATCTTCAGGATAATCTTGCCGAAGATCTGCCGCGATTCCATTCGCTCCAATGCCCGGTCGATATCGCTGAAGCTCACTTCGGTATCGATGACCGGATGAACGAGCCCGCGCGCCATCTTCTGCATGGCGTTGGCCATGTTTTCCATGCGGCAGCCGAAGGAGCCGAGCAGCTTCAACTGCTGCTGGAACAGCATCATCAGGTTCATTTCGGTCGAAACGCCCGAGGTCGAGCCGCAGGTAACGAGACGGCCGCCGCGCTTCATGCAAAGCATCGAGCCCGCCCAGGTATCCTTGCCGACATGTTCGAAGACCACGTCGACGCCCCTTTTCTTCGTCAGCTTGCGCACAACACCCTCGAAGCGGTCGGTGCGATAATTGATGACGTGATCGGCGCCCAACGCCTTCGCCTTCTCGATCTTGTCGTCGGAACCGACCGTGGTGATGACCGTGCAGCCGATCTTCTTGGCAAGCTGGATGGCAGCCGTGCCGATACCCGAACCGCCGGCATGGACGAGGATCGTTTCGCCCGGCTCCAGCTTGGCATTGTCGAACAGCATATGCTCGACGGTGCCAAACGTGACGGGTGCCAGTGCCGCGCCGATCGCATCGACACCGGGGGGCGCCGGAACCAGCAAGCGGGCCGGCAGATTGACCTTCTCCTGTGCGAAGCCATCGAGATGGAAGCCGTGCACGCCGCCGACATGTTCGCACAGATTGTCGCGACCTTCGCGGCAATGGCGGCAGAGGCCGCAGGTGCGTGCGCCGTAGATCGACACGAGCTGCCCCGGCAGCACGTTGGCAACGCCCGGTCCGATCGCTTCGACCACGCCGGCAGCCTCTGCACCGATGACGAGCGGCATCTTGCGCTTGGCAAAGGCCATGCCGCGCCAGCCCCAGACATCAATGTGGTTGAGGGCGACGGCCTTGACGCTAAGGGTCACTTCACCTGCGCCCGGTGCCTCCGGCTCCGGCAGATCGGTGATCTCAAGTTTGCGGTCGTCGATCAGTTGCAAAGCACGCATGGCAAAGTCCCTCGCCTCTCGGGCGCAGTTATTATCCGTTATTCAAAGGTCCGATTAAGCCGGTTCAAGCGCCATGACAAGGCTGGCGTTCTGACCACCGAATCCGAAGGAATTCGAAAGAACGGCATTCACCTGCTTTTCACGCTTCTTGTTCGGCACGACGTCGAGAATAATAGACGGATCCGGATTGTTGTAGTTGATGGTCGGCGGCAGCGTTCCGGTCAGCATGGTCTGCAGCGAGAACACCGCCTCGACCGCACCTGCGGCCGTCAGCGTATGGCCGATCATCGACTTGTTCGACGAGACCGGAATGGTCGGAAGCCGGTCGCCGAACACGGCGGACATCGCACCATATTCCATCTTGTCGTTCTCCGGCGTCGAAGTGCCGTGAGCGTTGATGTAGCCGATATCGGTCTCCGCCATGCCGGCATCGGCGAGGGCTGCGCGGATCGTCGCGATCGCCGGGCCGCCGTCGGGCGAAGACCGGGTGCGATGGAAGGAGTCGGCCTTGTCGCCGGCGCCCTTCATGATGCCGAGGATCTTGGCGCCGCGCGCGACCGCCGCTTCCAGCGATTCCAGCACCAGCGTCGCCGCTCCTTCGGCGATGACGAAACCATCGCGATCCTTGCTGAACGGCTTGGATGCCTTGGTCGGCGGATCGTTTTGCGTCGACAGCGCCGACAGCAGCGAGAAGCGGATCAGCGCCTCCGCGCTCAAGGAACCGTCGGTCGCAACCGTCAGCGCCCGTGTCGTCCGGCCCTGACGGATCGCCTCGATACCGAGCTGGATTGCGGTCACGCCCGATGCACAGGCCGTCGACAGCGTCACCGGCAGGCCGCGCGTGCCGAAACGGTCGGCAAGGCGTTCGGAAATGGCGCCGAAAAGAGCCGCTTCATGGAAGGCAGGATCCGGGCGCTGGCGCATGGCGGCGAGGAAGCGTTCATATGCATCGCCATCGTGATCAGCCGGAGGAGAGCGGTCGGCCAACTCGAAACGGGCGCTCCATTCGGGTTCGATCGGCGGTGCAGCCAGGAACAGCGGCGCGTCGAAATCGCCGGCAATGCCGGCCTGGGCCAGAGCTTCGATCGTCGTTTCGCGCGCAAAAGCGTAGGAGCGCTCGACGGCGTTCGGTGCGGGAATATCGATGAAATCCACCGTGCCGGCGATCCGCGTCGAAAGCCCGTCCGTGGGAAAGCGTGTGATGCCGTGAATGCCCGAAGTGCCGGACGACAAGGCGTTCCAATTGTCCTGCAGGCCCTGCCCCAGCGACGTGATGATCCCCATGCCGGTAACGGCGACGATCGGGCGTCCGAGATGATCCTTGTAAGCGGTCATATCCTGTTCCTCACGCTTCAGCCGACAGTACGGCGATACCTTCGCCGCGTGCATGGCCGACGGTTGTTACCACAGCATTGCGTGCGCCCGCCGCCATCGGCTTTTCATGCGCGGCATCGAAGGGCGGCACCTTGGCCTGATTGGCAACGGCCAGAGCCGCGAAAGCAATCCCGAGCGGGAACTGGCCTTCCAGCCCGTGGCCGGAAACGCCTACATAAGCGCGGATGGCAGAATCCGGAAGCTGCGCCTCGAGCACCGCCTTCTCGCGCTGGGCCAAATCGGGGATGGCGCTTGTGCCGGAAAAGACGATTGTCGCTTCGCCTGCCCCTTGCTTGGCAGACGCAAGCATACGTTCGAGCCGCGCCTCGAACTTGCCCTCGTCGCGCCGGCCGCGATCGCCCTCGACCGCATCGATGGTCGCATAGATATGCGCACCGCGGCCCTCCGCGTGGGCTCGCGATTCAAGCACCAGGAAGGCGCTCAGCGATCCCATGATCATGCCGCCGCCATCTTCCGGCTTACGCGACCAGACGGGATGCCAATCGCCGATCGCATGGGCGTTGATCGATTCGATCAGCAGGATCATATCCAGACGCTCGGCGGAAAACGCGCCGCCCACCAGTGCATGGCTCGATTCGCCCGACTTGATGCGATGGAAAGCCGTCTCGACGGCGGAAATGCCGGAGGCCTCCTCGCCCATGAACGTACGCGACGAACCGGTGACTTTATGGACGATCGAAATATTGCCGGCGAGCAGGTTGGAAAGCTGCGCCAGGAACAGGGTCGGCCGCAGCTCGGTCGTCAGCTTCTCGTTCAGCAGCAGTTCGCGGTCGTTGCGCTTCAGGCCCTCGTTGACGATCAGCGTATCGACATTGATGTCGCGCTCGCCGCCGCCGGCCGCGACGATCATGTCCATGGTTCCGCAAGCTTCCAGATCGTCCTTGAAGCCGGCATCGTCGAGCGCAAGCCCGGCTGTGAATACGCCGATGCGCTGCCAGTTTTCCATCTGCCGCTGATCGCCGCGCTTCGGGATCTGCTGCGACCAGTCGATGTCAGGCAGAGGATGCACGGGATAGGGTTTGAATTTTTCGGTCTCGACGATGGTCGGCGGCACCTTGTCCGCGGTCAGCAGGGCGACATGCGCATCCTTGCCAACACCCTGGCAGGTGACGATGCCGATACCCGTGATCACCACATCATTCTGGGCCTTGCTCATTCATCAATCCTCTTCGAATGCGGCGCCGAACAGGCCGGCAGCATCAACCGTTGGCGGCGATGGCGTCGAGAAGCCCGACCTCGCCTGCCCGCTTGCGCACGATATCGGCGAGCGGCACCTCATTAAACGGCATGGTGCGCAGCTTCAACTGCGCATCGCAGATCTTCTTTCCGGCAATGGTGATGCGCGCCTTTGTCACCGCGAATCCAGAGCCATCGTGCTCCAGGTCGGCCTCGATATCCAGCTCGGCTTCCGGCTCGACGAAAGTCCGCATCTTGGCGCCATCGACCGACATCAGGAACGGCATGTAGGCAAATTTCGTCGCGGCAAGCACCAGCATACCGGAGGCCTGCGCCATCGTTTCGATCAGGAGAACGCCAGGAACGAGCGGCATGCCGGGAAAATGGCCTTCGAATACCGGGCTCTTCGCCGGAACGATGGAATGCGCCTTCAACAGGCCCTTGGACAGATCGACGGATTCGACCCTGTCGATCATCTGGAAATATTCCAGCAGCATCAATGCCTCCGCTCCGGCCCGGCAAAATACTCTGCGCCAGGCGGGATACGCTATTTAAGAATGAAACCGCCCGGCCGCCACATTCAGGGGCGGCTGGGCGTCAAAAAATGCAAGGATGTCGCTCAGCCCTTGGCGGCGCGCAATTCATCGATCTTGGCACAGAGATTCTTCAGCACGAAGTATTCTTCTGTCGAGACCTTGCCTTCGTTGACTTCCTGCGTCCACTTTTCCAGCGGGATCTTGATGCCGAATTCCTTGTCGATAGCGAAAACGATATCCAGGAAGTCCAGGCTGTCGATGCCGAGGTCGTCGATCGTGTGGCTATCCGGGGTGATCGTGTCACGGTCGATTTCGCTGGTTTCAGCGATGATGTCGGCAACTTTGTCAAATGTAGCAGTCACTGCCCATACCTCTTGAAATAATAATTCAATCCCCCTCATAGGGAAATCCATTCCAAAAGCCAATGGTTTCCACCGGAACCCCCGGCAATTTGGCGAAGAACTGTTGCGCAAACGCAAAATGACACTCTCGTCGCAATTGCGGAATTACGGCGACATGCGCGCAAGATGCGGCAGGATTGCGGCCGAGCCGCAGTCCTGCAACGGCCAGCCGGTCCCGCAAGGACCTAAAGCGCGTCGCGATCTTTCAGATTCGCTTTCCGCGCTTTAGGTCTCTGATTTTGCGCATGTCGTCGTCGCAAAACCGCTGCACACTTTTGCGCGACATGCTTTAGTCGCTGATTACGATACGTGTATTGTGAAGCCCCACATCCGACGCCATCGCAAAAAAGGTGGCGGCGTTGCGCGTATCGAGCCGCACGCAGCCATGCGAAGCCGGCCGGCCAAGCCGCCGCACCTCATAAGTGCCATGGACGGCGTAACCGCCATTGAAGAATACGGCATAGGGCATCGGCGCATCGTCATATTTCTTCGACCGATGATCCTTCGACAGCCATTTAGCGGTATAGGAGCCGATCGGCGTCACATAACCCCTGCGCGCCGTCGATACTCGCCAGCGATACTTGAAAGCCCCGTCTTCGGAAACGGTCATTGTTTGCGATCGAAGATCGACGACCGCAAGAACGCTTCCGGCTTGGGCCGAAACGGTGTGAAATTGCATGCTTATACATACCGCTGCTGCTAATGCGACGCGCTTCATCTTGCCCCTCCGACTGTTTGCTTCCTCTTGAAGCAATTCAGACGATGGAGAGTCTATCGCTATGTTAATTATACCAAATTAATACATATAGTGAGCAATTGCTTAATTCAGGAAACGCTCACAGCAGCAGCAGGAATCCGAGGAAGGCGAGGAACGTCAGCATCGAACATGCGGAATAGAAGATGGAAATGCCGGCTTCGATATCGCTGACGGTTGCCGTGTCGCGGCCGGCGCCATTGATCATCGGCTCGCGCACAAGCTCTCCGCCGTAGATTCGCGGGCCGGCAAGCTGGATATCGAGCGCTCCGGCCATGGCGGCTTCCGGCCGGCCGGAATTCGGCGAACGGTGCAGCCCGCCATCCCGGACCGCAATGCGGATCGCATTTCCAAGCCCGGAGATCCCTCGCTTGACGAGAGCGCCGGCAGCGATCAGGAGAATCGACAGGCGCGCGGCCGGCCAGTTGGCAATATCGTCGAGGCGCGCGGCAGCACGGCCGAAATCGACATAGGTCTCGGATTTATGCCCGATCATCGAATCTGCGGTATTGAGCATCTTGTAGAAGAGAAGTCCCGGCAGCCCGAAAAACCCGTACCACAGGGCCGGCGCGACGACGCCGTCGGAAAAGTTCTCGGCCAGGCTTTCGATGGCCGCGCGGCAGATACCCGGTTCATCCAGCGTTTCCGGATCGCGGCCGACGATGCGCGCGACAGCCAGACGCCCCCCTTCCAGTCCATCGGCGCGCAATGCCCGCGATACCTCGCCGACGTGGTCGGCAAGGCTCTTCTGCGCCATGAAAACCGCCACGAGCCCCGCCTCGACCAATATGCCGAGCCAGCCGAAAAATGCGAGGAAGCCGTGAATGGCCCAGCCTGCGATGATCGCTCCCATCGACAGCGCGATGATCGACATGGCTCCGTTGCGGCGCCGAAGAACGCCGGGCAGGTGTTTCGCATTGAACCGGCGATCGAAAGAGGAAATCGCCTTGCCGAACAGTACGACCGGATGCGGAAAACGCTGCCAAAGCCAATCCGGATCGCCGACGATGCGGTCGAGCAGCAAGGCAAGAACCAGAATGAGCAAATGTTCGTCGGCGGTCATGTCGAATATTCCTCTAGGGCATGATGCCGAAAATGTGCGCAGCCTTCGACATCATGCTCTACTGCTTTGATTCTGGAATGGATTCAGATTTTAGGTCGAACAGATCTGAAATCATCCGACTCCAATGCCATTGCGAGCCTTCGATCCGCCTCTTCATCCGGCGCCAGCCCGAAACGCAGCCAATTGCGTGCATAGTCGAACTTGCGGACCAGGATACGGTGACGGCAGAGATGCGTATATATGCCCTCGGCCCGATTGTCTGCAACCAATGCAAACAGCGCCGTCCCTCCGGCGATATCGAGATGCGAGCGGCGCAGAACCGCCTCCAGCGCCAAATGGCGTTCCAGGATGCGCTTCCTGATGGTTATCGTGTCGCTTTCCATAAGAGACGCCGCAATGGAAAGCGCAGGTCCGGAAACCGCCCAGGGGCCAAGCCAATCCTCGAAGCGGCTCAGGATCGTGGCTTCGGCAATCACGAAACCCAGCCGCAGGCCGGCCAGGCCGAAAAACTTTCCAAAGGAGCGTAAGATAACGAGGTTCGGCATGGAGGCGGCAAAGGGCGCCAGGCTCGCCGCCGGCTCGGTGTCGCCAAAAGCCTCATCTACGACAAGAATGCCGCCTTGCTCGCGCTGCCTGTCATGCAGCTCCTGCAACTGCTCGAGGGGCAGCGTTCTCCCATCCGGATTGTTGGGGTTGACGACAACGACTAGGCTGTCATCGGTGGTGAGCTCGGCGATCGCCGAGACCTGACGAACCTGCATGCCCGCCAGCATGAAGGTCCTCGCATATTCTCCATAGGTCGGCGAGAGGATCGCGACGCCGCCGCCGGGCGCAAGCCTTGGAAGCAACTGGATGACCGACTGCGTACCGGGAACGGGCAGCGGCAGCATATCTCCGCTGCGATAATACTCCCTCGCCGCGTCTCGCGCGCGCTCCTGCACGTGCTGATCCGGTAGCCGATGCCATGCCGAAACAGGGATCTCCGGCAAGGAAACGGGATTGGGGTTGATACCAGTCGAAAGATCCAGCCACTCCTCGGGGCGTCCGCCATATTGACGCGCCGCCGCGGTAATGCCGCCGCCATGGACGATCCTGTTCGTCATGCCGCCTCGCCGGCAAGATCGATCAGATGCATGTAGGAGCCTGCGACATTGGCCCGCTGCAGACCGGCCGTACCCAGATCGGTATCGAGCGCATCCTTGACTGCAAACAAGCGGTCTGCCTCGCCTTCCGATACGATCGTCGAATAGTGAAACTCATGCGCCGTCATCGGCTTGTCGAAGAAGGAGCCAGCAAGCGGCACAACGCGCCGATAGCCGAGATGACGCTGTCTCTTTTCGTAGCTGGTAACGACGGGCAGCAGGCCGAGCATCGGATGACGTTCGCCGGCCGCATCCACAAGCCCCTCGCCGAGCACCATGTATCCACCGCATTCGCCATAGACACGCACCCCACTCGCCGCGGCCGTCTTCACGCCATCGCGGAAATGCTGGGCGGCGGCAAGCTTTTCGGCGTGCAATTCCGGATAGCCGCCCGGCAGATAGACGGCATCGGCGCCGGCCGAGGGCGCTTCGTCCGCAAGGGGAGAAAAGAAAGAGATTTCCGCGCCGCGCCGCCTCCAGCCAAGCAGCATATGCTCGTAACAGAAGGCGAAAGCGATATCCCGTGCCACGGCAATGCGCTGGCCGAACGGCATCAGACGCGCGATATTCGCCACGGACGGACGGACGACATGCTGCTGCGCTGCCCGCAAAAGCAGCTCGAAATCGCAGGTCTCCGAGACCACCGCGGCCGCAGCCTCGATAAAATGCTCGAGCGCCCCATGCTCTCCTGCCTGCACCAGCCCGAGATGCCGCTCCGGCAATACGAGGCTGCTGTCGCTGCGGATGACCGCGACAACGGGCATGCGTATCGCGTTCAGAGCCTGGCGCAGCATTTTCTCGTGCCGGTCGCTTGCAACGCGATTGAGGACGACACCGGCAATGCGGATATCGGCGCGGAAATTGGCAAAGCCGCTGACGACAGCTGCAACCGATTGCGACATGCGCGAGACATCGACGACAAGCACGACGGACAGGCCAAGCAAAGCGGCGAGATCAGCCGGCGCACCTCTGCCATCGGCGGCGCCATCGAACAGACCCATCATCCCCTCGATGACCAGCATCCGTCCGCCGGCGCGGTGAAGCGCCGCATTCGCTGAAATCAGTTCGGCGCGCATGGCCCAGGGGTCGAAGTTGAGGCAGGGCGATTCCAGTGCAGCCGCATGGAAAGCGGGATCGATATAATCCGGCCCAGCCTTGCCGGATGCGACCGCGACACCTCTGTTTCGCAGTGCGCGCAGCAGACCAAGCGTAAACGTGGTCTTGCCGGAACCTGAGGAAGGTGCCGCGATCAGAAGGCCGCTCATGCCGGCACCTTGCGCCCGTTCCCGCCCGGCCTTTCGGCTGCCGGCATCAGCGTGCGTCCGGAAAGAGCGCCGAGCCAATCGAGCGACGGCCGAAGCCTTACCACCTCGCCGACGACCACGATCGCCGGCGGCTCGAGGCCGGAAGCCTCGACGTCGCCGGGCGCGCGTCCGAGCGTGGTCTCCAGTACTTGCTGCGCGGATGTCGCCGCATTGCAGACGAAGGCGACGGGTTCATCCGCCGAACGCCCCGCGGCGATTAGATTGGCGCTGATCTGGGCGATATGCTTCATCGCCATATACATGACGATGACGGGCGAACCCTTGCCGATGGCCTCCCAGTCGATCGCATCGGGCACGACGCCGGACGAATCATGACCCGTCAGGAAGGTGACGGCATGGTTGATGTCGCGATGGGTGACGGGAATGCCTGCATAGGCCAACCCGCCGATGCCGGCCGTGATGCCCGGCACGATACGGAAAGGAATGCCGTGCTGGACAAGCATCAGCGCCTCCTCCCCGCCGCGCCCGAAAACAAAGGGATCGCCACCCTTGAGGCGGAGAACGCGCTTGCCCGCACGCGCCAGCTCCACCAGCCGCAAGGAAATGTCCCGTTGCCTGGCCGATGGTTTGCCGCCGCGCTTGCCGGCATATTCCAGCACAGCGCCCGGACGGGCGAGCTTCAGGCAATCTTCGTTCACGAGCGCATCGTGCACGATAACGTCTGCCTCGGCCAATCCCTTGGCCGCCAGCAGCGTCAAAAGCCCCGGATCCCCCGGCCCGGCGCCGACGAGCCAGACGGATCCCGGCTCCAGGGCCGGCAGATTGGAAAAAGCGGTATCGTTCATCCTCTGTGTCCTATGCCCGGATGACTGAAATTGCAACGTTGAGAACGGGATAAGACGGTCGCAGCCCGAT
>NZ_JAUQTZ010000159.1:0-14199 GCF_059803845.1 Rhizobium sp. UFLA01-1127
CCTCAGCGCCTTCCGCCACAAACCGTTTGGCAGTCGCCAGACCGATGCCGCTGTTGCCGCCGGTTATGACGGCGATTTTACCTTCAAGTCTGCCCATTTCGATCTCCTAGAGAATGATGATTGTTTCGAAATAGAGGCTTGCTTTTCTATCTTCCAGTATGCACCTTTTGGTAAGTACCAATTGGAAGATGCTAAGTGACCACACCGGACTTTATCTGTGGGCTGGACGCTGCGTTGGCTGTCATCGGCGGCAAGTGGAAGCCTTTGATCCTATTCCATCTTTCCTACGAAGCCCGGCGCTATGGTGACCTGAGGCGCGCCATCGGCAACGTCAGTGACAAAATGCTTATCCAGCAACTCAAAGAACTGGAGGCTGATGGGATCGTCGATCGGTTCGATTTCAAGGAAATCCCGCCGAAAGTCGAGTATTCCCTCACGGCGTTTGGCCAAACCCTTGCAGGAGCCTTGAAGCCCCTCTGTGCCTGGGGAACTGAACACATGATCGAAGTCGAGAAACTCATGCTACGCCGCGGCACTTCCGAGGTGGAAAAAGTTGTCTGAATTTCCAATTATCTTAGCGGAAAGGCATGGCGCACCTGGTGTGGCTATAGCCTGGAAATAGTGCTCATCTTCATCGGCCCGGCCCGCTGACGAGATTTGAACTGTAGCTGCACGTTTTCAAATCACACGTAAGACCGCTTTCCTGCTTCGCTTTTCAGAAGCGGTCAGTCTCCTCCCGGCCCGTTGGCAGACATCCGCGGCGAATTACACCCTTCCATTTGCCGACATCTCAAATCGCCTCGCCAGCGAGCAGCCGCGGATTGTCCTTCGCAGTCGTGCCCGCCGCCTGGCCAATGAAGAAGGATTTGAGGCTGGGCAGGCGGTCGACGATTCCCAGCCCGAAGTCGCGGGCGATGCGAAGCGGTGTGTTGTCGTTGGAAAAGAGCCGGTTCAGCACGTCGGTCGTCACTCCCATGCGGAAGGTGTCGAAGCGGCGCCAGGTTTGGTAGCGCTCGAGAGTGTTGATCGAGCCGATGTCGAGGCCTAGGCGGTCAGCTTCGACGATGGTTTCGGCAAGGGCGGCCACATCCTTGAAGCCGAGATTGAGGCCTTGGCCGGAGATCGGGTGGATGCCGTGGGCGGCGTCGCCCGCCAACGCGAAGCGCGGCGCGACGAAGGCGCGGGCAAGCGTCAGGCCGAGCGGGAAGGCGCGGCGCTCGCCGATGGTATGCAGCGCGCCGAGCTTGTGGCCGAAGCGGCGTTCCAGCTCTTCCTCGAAAACGAGATCGTCCGAAGCGACCAGCCGTTCGGCGTCGGAGGTGCGTTCCGTCCAGACGAGGGAGGAGCGATTGTTCTTCAGCGGCAGGATGGCGAAGGGGCCTGACGGCAGGAAATGCTCTTCGGCGCAGCCGCCATGCGGCCGCTCGTGTTCCACGGTGACGACGATGCCGGACTGGCCGTAATCCCAGTTGACGGTCTTGATGCCCGCCATGTCGCGCAGTTTGGAGCGCACGCCGTCGCAGGCGACCAGAAGCCGTGTTTCAAGCGCGGTGCCATCCGAAAGGGTGAGCGTGGTCTTGGTGTCGTCGGTGACGAAACCGGTGGCGCTGAGGCCGTGCCAGATCGGGATGCCCAAGCGCTCGCAGGCGCCGCGGAGCGCCCCGACCATCGTGAGGTTCGGCACCATATGCGCGAAAGGCTGGCCTTCGGTCACTTCGCCGTCGAAGGTAAGAAAGACGGGACGCACGGGATCGCCGGTGCGCGAATCGGTAACGATCATTCGGGTGATCGGCTGGGCCTCCAGCGCGATCTCGTCCCAGATGCCCAGGACTTCCAGCATCTTCGAGGCGGCCGCGATGATCGCCGAGGCCCGCATGTCCTTCTTCCAGGCGGTTTCGGTGGAGGCCTCCACGATCATGACGTCGAGGTGGGGGGCTGCCTGCTTGACTGCGACCGCTGCGGCAAGACCCACATATCCGCCACCCACTACCAGCATGTCCAACATAGCGCTTCCCTGTGTCTTACTGTCACGTCCTGCTCTATATAGAGCATCCTGTTCACGGTTCCTACCATGGGAGTTCAAGCAAAATGTCGCGAGAGACCGAGAAGCCCACCCCGGTGGAAACAGTGCTTGCGACGCTCGATCTCGAAACGATCGAAATGAACCTGTTTCGCGGCAACAGCCCGCAGGTCGGCTGGCAGCGCGTTTTCGGCGGGCAGGTCATCGGCCAAGCGCTGATGGCGGCGCAGAGGACTGTGGATGGCGATCGTTTCGCGCACTCGCTGCATGCCTATTTCATGCTGCCGGGCGACCCTTCGGTGCCGATCCTCTATCAGGTCGACCGTCTGCGTGACGGTTCGAGCTTCAACACGCGACGCGTGCTTGCGGTCCAGCACGGCAGGGCGATCTTTGCGCTGACGGCCTCCTTCCAGGTCGATGAGCCCGGCTTCGATCATCAGGGCGAGATGCCAGGCGTGCCGATGCCGGAGGAGCTGATGGATGAGGAAGAGGTCAAGCGGCGCTACCTTGCCCATGCGCCCGAAAATGTGCGCCGGTATTGGGAGCGCAAGCGGGCGATCGAAATCAGGCCGGTCTCGATCGAGAGCTATTTCTCCCGCGCGCAGCCAAGCCAGCGGCAGAATATCTGGGTGCGGCTGACCGGACCCGTGCCGGATGACAGACTCTATCGGAATGCCGTGCTCGCCTACCTCTCGGACATGACACTGCTCGATGTTTCCCTGAACGCGCATGGCACATCGGTTCTGGACCAGAGTATCCAGGTGGCGAGCCTCGACCATGCCATGTGGTTCCACCGCCCGTTCAAGCTCGACGACTGGCTGCTTTATAGCCAAGAAAGCCCCAGTGCTTCGGGTGCGCGCGGATTTACGCGAGGCAGCCTGTTTACGCGATCCGGTGTCTTGATTGCGTCGGTGGCGCAGGAGGGGTTGATTCGTAAAAAGGCAAATGATTAAATAAGGTGCAAATTTGTAAATTTGCACCTTATTTGTGCGTCTGTCGCGGCGCAAATTGCCGCTTTATTGGGTCTTTTTAATAAAACCATTAGATTTCAAGATGTTATAAATGTGTCACGAATCTGGCACGGCCTTTGAATGTATATGTCCAGTCGCTGCAGAAACACTCGTCGGCGGCAAGGAGAGTCGGCTCCGTGCCGAGGCTAACAAAGGATGGGAAACCAGATGAAAATTGTGATGGCCATTATCAAGCCGTTCAAGCTCGATGAGGTCCGTGAGGCCCTCACGGCTGTCGGCATCCAGGGCCTGACTGTGACCGAAGTGAAGGGTTACGGGCGTCAGAAGGGGCATACCGAGATCTATCGCGGCACCGAATATGCCGTCAGCTTCCTGCCGAAGCTGAAAATCGAGGTCGCAGTCGCTTCCGAACTCGTCGATAAAGCCGTCGAGGCCATCGCGTCGGCAGCCAAGACCGGCCAGATCGGCGACGGCAAGATCTTTGTCTATTCGATTGACCATGCCGTGCGCATCCGTACGGGCGAAACCGATTCAGAAGCGCTGTAAGACACGGCCGATCAGGGAGTTATTTGCATGTCATTTTCCAAGCTTTCCTCCACCTTGACGCGGGTGGGTACGCTTTCTGCAGCCCTGCTCGCGCCGGCGATCGCCTTTGCGCAGGCGGCCGCACCGGCTGCTGCCGCCGCTCCGGTTCCGGACAAGGGCGACACCGCCTTCATGTTCATCTCCACCATTCTCGTGCTGTTCATGCTCGTGCCGGGTCTTGCCCTGTTCTATGGCGGTCTCGTCCGTTCGAAGAACATGCTCTCGGTCCTGATGCAGTGCACGATGATCGGCGCGGTCGTGATGCTGCTCTGGGTTCTCTATGGCTATTCCTTCGCCTTCGGCGGCGGCACCAGCCCCTATTGGGGCGGCACGGCCAAGATGTTCCTCGCGGGCGTCTCGACCTCGACCACGGCAGCGACCTTCTCCAAGGGCGTCGTCATCCCTGAATTCATCTTCATGCTGTTCCAGATGACCTTCGCCGCCATCACGCCGGCCCTGATCATCGGCGCCTTCGCCGAGCGCATCAAGTTCGGCGCAGCCGTGCTCTTCTGCGCGCTGTGGGCGACCTTCGTCTACTTCCCGATCGCTCACATGGTCTGGGATTCCAACGGCATGCTGTTCAAGATGGGCGCCCTCGACTTCGCCGGCGGCACCGTCGTTCACATCAATGCCGGTATCGCCGGCATCGTCGGCGCCGTCCTCGTCGGCAAGCGCGTCGGCTTCGGCAAGGACATGATGGCTCCGCATTCCATGACGCTCACCATGGTCGGCGCATCCATGCTCTGGGTCGGCTGGTTCGGCTTCAATGCCGGTTCGAACCTCGAAGCTTCGGGCGGCGCGATGCTCGCAACCGTCAACACCTTCATCGCAACGGCGGCCGCCATCATCTCCTGGTCGCTGGTCGAAACCTTCACCCGCGGCAAAGCCTCCATGCTCGGCGGCGCCTCGGGCATGGTTGCCGGCCTCGTCGCCATCACGCCTGCCGCCGGCATCGCCGGTCCGATGGGCGCGATCGTCATGGGCCTCATCGTCTCGCCGCTCTGCTACTTCTTCGTCTCGGTCGTGAAGAACAAGTTCGGCTACGACGATACGGCCGACGTCTTCGGCGTGCACTGCATCGGCGGTATCTTCGGCGCCATTTCAACCGGCATCTTCGCCAGCGCCTCGCTGGGCGGCGTCGGTTATGCCGATGGCGTCACCATGAGCAGCCAGGTCGTCGTTCAGCTGACCGCCGTCGTCACCACCATCCTGTGGTGCGGCATCGGCTCTGCGATCCTCTACAAGATCGTCGATGTCGTCATCGGTCTGCGCGTCGCTCCGGAAGCCGAGCGCGAAGGTCTCGACCTCGCCTCGCACGGCGAAGCCGCCTACCACAATTCCTGATCGGAGCTTGCGATGCCGGGGTAGACCGCCCGGCATCGTTCAACATCCCGTCGCGTCCTATTTCATCGAAAATGGGCCGCTTTTGGCCCGAACCTCGGTTCGGGCCATTTTTGTTTGCGCAGCGCGTCACCTGTAAAGCCGATGATTCGAGAGGTCGGGGCGCATGGTTAACATGCCATTAACCCTCCTCTGATTAGGTAGGTCTAACCTGCCGGCGAGTGGGCATAGACCGATTCGCTTGCGCTTTCGACAGGAACGGGGCTGGATATCATGGGCAGAAGCAGTTCGGCGGCGTTGAGCGGTCGTCCCGACCGTTTATCGCTATCGAGTGTGGTTTGGCGTCAGATCAAGGGCCTGGCGGGCTTTGCGCTGCTGTTCCTGCTTGCGCTTGCCGTTGCGGCGCTGGCGACCTGGAACGTCATGGATCCCAGCTATTCCTATGCGACGGCCAATGCGCCGACCAACCTGCTCGGCTTTCCCGGCGCCGCCTTTGCCGACATCGTGATGCAGTCGTTCGGCCTTGCCTCGGTTCTGGCGATGCTGCCCGTCGTGGCCTGGGCTTTTGCGCTGATTTCCAACCGCAGGCTTCATCGCGTACCCTCGCGTCTCGGCGCCTGGTTCGGCGGTTCCATCGTCGCCGCCGGCTCCATCGCCTGCTTCCCGGCGCCGCCGACCTGGCCGATCCCGAACGGTATCGGCGGTGTCGTCGGCGATCTTTTGCTGCGCCTTCCGTCTCTCTTCATCGGCACCTATCCAAGCGGCGTTGTGGCAACGATCATCGGGCTGGTTCTCGCCGTTCCGGCCGTCTGGCTCATGCTCTTTGCTGCCGGCGTCATCGGCGAAAACCTCGCGGAAGATGAAAATGAAGACGAGGACGATTACGAGGAAACCCGCAGCCGCGCGCGCCGGGTGGGCGATGCGGACGAGGATGACGATCGCGGCAGCTTCCTCGGCAATTTCATGGCCTTCGGCGCGGTCATGCACGCCTGGTACAACACGCAGGCCCGCCTTCGCCGCCTGTTCGGCATGGGGCCGCGCAAGCGCCGCGACCACGCCTTCGATGCGCCTTACGATTTCAACGATGACGAATTCGGTACGCTGAACGAGCCGGTGCGGGCCAAGGCGCCGGTGGCGCGCGGCGACCGTCTTGAACCCTCCATGGATGGCCCGGCAGCGCGCCGCGTCGTTTCCGCGCCCTCGATCAGCCTTGGCGACGATGAGGATGAGGACGACGATTCGCTCTATGATCGCGATCCCCGGCGTCCGGCCGATATCCTGCCCGACGACGAAGAGGACGACGAATGGCCGCTGCGTCCGGCCTCGCCAAAGGGTGCCGCTCCCGGTCAGCGCGTCATTCCGGCAGCGCCGCGTCCGAAGCCTGGCGCACGCGTCGAACGCGAGGCACAGACCTCCTTCATCCGTTCCTACGGCTTTCAGCTTCCAGCCGTCCACCTGCTTGCCGAGCCGAAGGCAGTCGCGCGCGACGCGACGCTCTCTGCCGACGCGCTGGAGCAGAATGCCCGCATGCTCGAAGGCGTGCTGGAGGATTTCGGCGTCAAGGGCGAGATCATCCATGTCCGGCCCGGCCCGGTCGTCACGCTCTACGAGCTGGAGCCGGCGCCCGGCATCAAGTCGTCCCGCGTCATCGGCCTTGCCGACGATATCGCCCGCTCGATGAGTGCGATCGCCGCGCGCGTCGCCGTCGTTCCCGGCCGCAATGCCATCGGCATCGAACTGCCGAACTCGACGCGCGAAACGGTCTATCTGCGCGAACTCATCGCCAGCCGCGATTTCGAGACATCCAAGGCGAAGCTTGCCATGTCGCTCGGCAAGACGATCGGCGGCGAGCCGGTCATTGCCGATCTTGCCAAGATGCCGCATCTGCTCGTGGCCGGTACGACCGGCTCGGGCAAGTCGGTCGCGATCAACACCATGATCCTGTCGCTGCTCTACCGCATGACGCCGGAGCAGTGCCGCCTGATCATGATCGATCCGAAGATGCTCGAACTCTCGGTCTATGACGGCATTCCGCATCTGCTTTCACCCGTCGTCACCGATCCGAAGAAGGCCGTCGTTGCGCTGAAATGGACCGTCCGCGAGATGGAAGAGCGCTACAAGAAGATGTCGAAGATCGGCGTGCGCAACATCGACGGTTTCAATACGCGCGTCGAACAGGCTGTTGCCAAGGGCGAAGCGATCAGCCGTACCGTGCAGACCGGTTTCGACCGCCAGACCGGCGAGGCGATCTACGAGACGGAAGAGTTCGACCTGAAGCCGATGCCCTATATCGTCGTCATCATCGACGAAATGGCCGATCTGATGATGGTGGCGGGCAAGGATATCGAAGGCGCCGTACAGCGTCTGGCGCAGATGGCGCGCGCGGCCGGCATCCATGTCATCATGGCAACGCAGCGTCCGTCTGTCGACGTCATCACCGGCACGATCAAGGCGAATTTCCCGACGCGCATCTCCTTCCAGGTGACCTCGAAGATCGACAGCCGCACCATCCTCGGCGAGCAGGGCGCGGAGCAGCTGCTCGGCATGGGCGACATGCTCCACATGGCCGGCGGCGGACGTATCCAGCGCGTGCACGGTCCGTTCGTCTCCGATGGCGAGGTGGAAGATATCGTCGCCTATCTGAAGACACAGGGCGCGCCGCAATATCTCGACGCGATCACCGCCGATGACGACGAGGATGACGATGGCCATGGTCCGGCCGGCACCTCCAATCTTTCCGATTCGGAAGATCCCTACGATCAGGCGGTTGCGATCGTCCTTCGCGACGGCAAGGCCTCGACCTCCTACATTCAGCGCCGCCTGGGTATCGGCTATAATCGCGCGGCCTCGCTGATCGAGCGCATGGAGCAGGAAGGCGTGATCGGCCCGGCCAATCATGCCGGCAAGCGGGAAATTCTTGTTCCCACCGAAGCCGATATTCTCGATCGCTGAGGCAGCCTGCCTTCTTGTGTCGCATATCCCGCCTATGTTCAGGGAAATTTGATCGCAGCCCCTTACCGGCCCTGGGCCGTTGCGCCATGAAGACGCCGATTTTGAGCGCCATGGACGAAGCATGAAGGAGAATTCGATGACAAAGTTTGATGCGCAGCCGTCCGACCGACTTTCCCCGACCCGCCGGCATTTCCTCGGCGCCGTGGTCGCCGTCGGTGTAGCCGGCGCTCTGCCGGCTTCGGCCTTTGCGCAGGCACAAGCACCGGCCGAGACGCAGACTACGGCAGCCACCCTCAATCCCGGCATCGCCCAGGCCATTGCCGATCATTTCTCGTCCATAAAGACGATGAAGGGCGGCTTTCTTCAGATCGGACCGCGCGGCGATCAGATGAGCGGTTCCTTCTTCATCCAGCGGCCCGGCAAGATGCGCTTCAACTACGATCCGCCGTCCCGTATGCGCGTCATCTGCGACGGCAACAATGTGCAAGTCATCAATGACCAGACGCAGACGCGCAACATGTACCAGCTGTCGAAGACGCCGCTGAGCCTGCTGCTCGCCAACAAGATCGACCTTTCCGCCGATATGGTACGGGATGTCGATTCGAAGCCGGATCTCACCAAGATCACGCTCGGCAACCGTACGGTTTTCGGCGATTCGACGATCACGATGATCTTCGATTCGAAGAGCTACGATCTGCGCCAATGGACCGTCATCGATCCGCAGGGCAAGACGACCGACGTCATCATCAACAATGTAAAGACCAATGTCGCCTTCGACGACAGTGTTTTCCGCATCGACTATACACGCTGAGCGTCGTCTTCGTTCTCAGCCATAGATAGCGCCGAATGGCGCTTTTCTTTCCGCCACGGCCGGTCTAAAGCCTTACCCTCACGACGGGAAAGGCTTGGACATGGGATTTTCGATTGCGACCTGGAACATCAATTCGGTGCGGCTGCGCATGCCCATCGTCGAGCAGTTCGTGATGCAGGCCCGGCCCGATATCCTCTGTCTGCAGGAAACCAAGGTTCCCAACGAGCTTTTCCCCTATGCGCCGCTCAGGGCTCTCGGCTATGAGCACATCATCATCCACGGCCAGAAGGGCTATCACGGCGTTGCGATCGCCTCGCGCTTTCCGCTGACCGAGGATCACCGCCAGGATTATTGCAATGTCGGCGACAGCAGGCACATTTCGGCTATCTTCGAGCGCGGCGGCCGGCGCATCCGCCTGCATAATTTCTATGTTCCGGCGGGCGGCGATGAGCCCGATCGGGATATCAATCCGAAATTCGGCCACAAGCTCGATTTCATCGAGGAGATGAAGAAACTGCATGCCAATGCCGAGCAGAACACCTCCGCTATCCTCGTCGGCGATCTCAATATCGCGCCGCTGGAGCATGACGTCTGGTCGCACAAGCAGCTTTTGAAGATCGTCAGCCATACGCCGGTCGAGACCGACGGGCTGATCGAGGTGATGAAGCGCGGCGCCTGGCTCGACCTGATGCGCCAGCAGGTGCCGGAAAACGAGAAGCTCTATACGTGGTGGAGCTACCGCGCCAAGGATTGGGAAGCTGCCGATCGCGGCCGCCGCCTCGACCACATCTGGTCATCCTCCGATCTCGGTCCGTATCTGCAGCGGATCGACATCCTGAAGGCGGCGCGCGGCTGGGACCGCCCGTCCGACCATGTACCCGTCACGGCGCATTTCAATCTTTAAAAGGACGACGCTCTAAGAAAAGCGGCCGAGCATTGCTGCCGCCTGCCGGGCAAGGGCGGCGAAGTTTTCACGGATGCGGTTCTGGATCAGCAGGCCGGCATCCGGATATTCCTCGATCAGCCGGTGGAAGAGGGCGCGTGTGATGCGGATCACGTCGGAATCTTCCGCAGCGACCGCGGTGTATTTCCGTTCTACCAGCGTCACCAGCGCCAGTTCGGAAAGCATGGTGCCGGCTTGGATCACGGCTTCGACCTGCTTTTGGCCGCCGGCATCGATGGTGCTGAGTTCGAAACTGCCGCGCGTGACGACATAGGCGCATTCGGCGGGCGATTTTTCCCTGAAAAGCGTCTGGCCTTCGTTCACATGGCGGCGATCGGCGCCGAAGGCGATCAGCCGCAACGGCTCATCGCCCATGCCGTGAAACAGCGGCAATTGCGACAGCAGTCGGATATCGTCGTTCAGGGCCATTAATCGCCTACGGAATGATCTTGTAGCCGCCGTTTTCCGTCACCAGGATCTCGGCATTGGAAGGGTCGCGCTCGATCTTCTGGCGAAGGCGGTAGACATGCGTTTCGAGCGTATGGGTAGTAACGCCGGAATTATAACCCCAGACCTCTTCGAGCAGGATATCGCGGGTCACGACCTTCTGGTCGGCGCGATAGAGATAGCGGATGATGGCGGCTTCCTTTTCCGTCAGGCGGATTTTCTGCCCGTCTTCGGTGGTCAAAAGCTTCTGGCTCGGCTTGAAGAGATAGCGTCCCACAGTGAACGTCGCATCCTCGCTCTGTTCATGCTGGCGCAGCTGCGCGCGAATGCGCGCGAGCAGCACAGCGAAGCGGAACGGCTTCGTCACGTAATCGTTGGCGCCGGCTTCGAGGCCGAGGATGGTGTCGGAATCCGTGTCGTGGCCCGTCAGCATGATGATCGGCGACTTGAAGCCGTTCTTGCGCAGCAGCTTCACGGCTTCGCGGCCATCCATATCGGGCAGGCCGACATCCATGATAAGAAGATCGACAGGCACGGTGCGCGCGGTCTGCACGCCCTTTCCGGCAGTCGCCTCCTGCAGGACATTGAATTCCTCGTAAAGCGATAATTGCTCGACCAACATCTCGCGCAGGTCGTTGTCATCGTCCACCAGGAGAATGGTGCGTGCGGTCATGCCGTTCGGGTCCTCGTTCTAATCCCTCCTAAGTCCTACGCCAAATTGCATTTTTAGCAAGTCGCGACGCGGCCCAGGCTTGGTCGTTCGGATGAAACTGCTATGATTTCAAACGAAATCACGCGCAAAGCAAAAACATGTGAGTAAAATGGAAAAGACAAGGAGGGAGGCCAGGCGAACGGTTTCGACGATCGTCGTGCGCCCTGCGCCGGGTAAGAAGATGCGGGCTCTGGTGCAGGTCGGGCCTCTGACCGTGCCGGCCGCGATCGGCCGATCCGGGCGGAGCATTTTGAAGCGTGAGGGCGACGGCGCAACGCCGATTGCCGGAATGAAGCTGCTCCACGGCTTCACGCGGGGCGATCGGATCCGTTCGTTGAAGACGGCCTTGCCGATGCGGCGCATCCGCAAGGATATGCTCTGGTGCGATCAGCCCGACAATCCCAATTACAACAGGCTGGTAAAGGCGCCTTTCAAGCCAAGCCACGAGGAATTGCAGCGAGGCGACGGCCTCTACGATATCTGCCTTGTGCTCGACTGGAACGTGAATTCGCGCCGGCGCCATCGCGGCTCGGCGATATTCTTTCATCTGATCAGGCCCGGATATGAGCCGACGGCAGGGTGTGTCGCGGTCAATCTTCGCGACATGCGGCGGATTCTCCCTTTGCTGCACAAGGGAACGATTGTCCGAGTTGTCTGAGCGAGCGCCCGAGGTTCAAATTCCGATACTCTCCGGTTGGCTTGGCGTCTGGAAAATGCCGTGCCGATCGCCATCAGCATGGTTTTGAAAGCCGGCTACCGACGTCGATGCCGCAGCCATCTATGCCAACAAGGATGGTTCCTGTTCTATACTCCTAATTCAAGTTCATTCGCTGATGGCGTCGCTCAAGGGCGTCGCAGCCCCAGACGATGCCGATCAGCATGTAGAGATGGCGCCAATGGTCGGTATCGATGACGTTGCCGATACCGACATGACCGAGAATGACGATCCAAGCGATCATCCCGAAGGGCTGCCATGGCCTCTCCCGCAGGAGGTTGCGGAAGCCGATGTAAATGGTCCAGCAGATCATGCTGATCCACGTTACGAAGCCCAGCCAGCCATAGGTGGTCAGCGTCTTCAGCCAGGTATTGTGTTCGTCCTCGCGAAAGATCTGGCCGAAAACCAGCGGCCCTATGCCGAGCGGCCTTTCCATGGACATCATGAAGCCGATGCTATGGCGCTCGAAGCGGCCGAGATGTCCGCCATCATATTCCTGCACGAGTTGCAGGCGCGTGGAAAACAGGTCGCTCACCTGCGGAAACTGCAGCGCAACGACGAGCAGGACGACCATGAGGATGATCGCCGTCAGCGACATCACCAGAATGCGCAGCCGGAACTTGTTGCTGCGGTGCTTCAGCAGCATGCAGAAGATCAGCATCGCCGCGGCGAAGGCAAACAGAGCCCAGGCCGCACGCGAGAAGGACAGGAAGATGCCGAACGCCAGGACGAGAAGGCAGACCGCCTTGATAGGGGCCTTTTTCAAATCGCCGATCAAAAGGCCGTGGATCAGATAGAGACTGGGCGCTGCCAGATAGGGTCCAAAGACATTCGGATCTTGGAAGGCACCCTTGGCACGGTCATAGAGGGTGAAGATGTCGAAGCCAGGAACGGCATGGAAATAACCGAGAATGCCGAGGCTTGCGGTGATCAGCGCCGCCACCACCCACGAATTGAATATCAGCTTCAGCCGTCTTTCGTTATCTTCGATGATGGCTGCATAGAAGATTGCGCTCAACGCGAGGAAGGTCGATACCGCGATATAGATCGGACCGGCGAGATGATTGCCGGCGGCAAGGTTGTACATCTGCGTGATCGAGAGCATCCCGCCGATATTGAACGTCAGGAACAGGGCCAAAAGCGGCGCGACGCTGCGCGAGATTTTCAGCCCCAGAATGAACCATGTGCCGATGAGAAAGGCGAGCCACAGCTCGTATGGTGCCGGCTCCGCGATGACGAAACCCGACAGGAATACCCCTATGGCGACACATGCCGTACCGATCAGCCGCCAAGCGGCGAGCTGCGGCTGCGAGACGCGCGACGGTTGGAGCTCCGTGACGGTCAATCGGCGTTTTCCGTATCGAGCAGACGGAACGGTGTCAGGAATCTGACCCTGTCAGCCATGCAAATTTCGCCCCGGCAGCCGTTGAACTCGGTGTCTACGGTGGATGCGAGGTACCGGACAATGTTTCGCTTCGACAAGGGCATTATTCACCGCTCTCACCTTGAATAGTAGAGTACTCATCATTGACGATTTGAAGTTAACGAACGTTAAAACAGGTTCGAAGACTATTCCGGCCAAGGACAGGAAAGAGCTCAGCCGGAAATCGGCTGAGCCATAGGCGGAAGGATTACTCAGGGATTCAGCTTTCCCGATTTCGTTTCTTCAGAATTCGCTGGCCCTGTATCGGCCTGATCGGATGGCGCGCTTGTCAGCCGCCACCCTGTCCCTTTGCGTCTCTTACGGCATATCCTCGGAGAGGGCAGCATGCTTTGCAAAGGCCTGACCCGTCAGCGCGATGGCAAGCGTTGCGGCGATCAGAAGGGCGGCCACGATGTAGGTGATCTGCATTCCATGAGCCACCGCTTCAGGGGGCGCTGCTCTCATGTCGGCCGTCCCCGACGCCAGCGTGAAGATTGCACCCATGACTGATGCTCCGGTGATGAGCCCGAGATTTCGCGACAGGCTCAACATGCCGGAAATCAGGCCGCGCTGCTCGGAGCTAATCTCCTTCATGATCGTGGTGTTGTTGGAGGCTTGAAAGAGCGCGTAGTTCGCGGTGACGATAATGAGCGGACCGATATAGCCAGCGGCACCGAATCTGCCTTGCAGCACCGCCATCAGAGACAGGCCGACGATCATGCCGGCAAGGCCCGTTATGGTCATCCGGTGGGCGCCGAAGCGATCGACGATGCGGCCGGCCGGGACGCCGGTCAGTGCCGACACCAGCGGGCCTGCCGACATGACGGCGCCGACATGGGCGGCATCGAGGCCAAAAGCCAGAGAGAGATAGAAGGGGCCGACCACCAGCGTCGTCATGATGACGGTGGAAACGAGTGTGCCCATGGCAAGGCCGGTGCTGATCCTGCGATCGCGGAACATGGAAAGACGCAGCAGCGGCGACTTCACATTCATCTCGGTGAATATGAACAGGGCGCCGCCGAAAGCTGCGGCCAGCAGCAGGCCGATATTCAGAGCGCCAAAGCTTCCGTGCCCTGTCGTCATCGCCAGCGCATAGGCCGCCAGCGTCAGAGCCAGCAGCAAGGTGCCGATGCCATCCAGGCGGCCTGGTGCCGCTTGCCGGTCCTGGCGATCGGCCGGCAGGAAGCGGGCGGCCAGCAGGAAGTTAGCGATGCCGAGCGGCACGTTGACCAGGAAGATGGTTTCCCAGCCGAAGCCGGCGATCAGGATGCCGCCGAGC
>NZ_JAUQTZ010000015.1:0-63478 GCF_059803845.1 Rhizobium sp. UFLA01-1127
TTCTTTTGCCTATTCAAGAAGACATGTCTTTAGCGCATCATCGGGAAAATTGTGAAGTCGTCTGCATAAAATAAGGTTTCGCGGGCGGATTTCGGCTAAGCCGATGCCGAGCCGGAATTTTCAGAATTGTGAAGTCCGGGCGGCTTGACGCCGACCGCGGAAAATGGAATGAAAATTCCACTAATGTTGATATTCGGTCCATTTGTTCCGAATCCAGGGAGGTAAGAATGACTGTCAGATTTGGTCTGCTCGGCGCCGGGCGTATCGGCAAGGTGCATGCGAAGGCCGTCAGCGGCGATGCCAATGCGAAGCTCGTCGCCGTCGCGGACGCGTTTCCGGCGGCAGCGGAGGCAATCTCGGCCGCCTATGGCTGCGAAGTGCGCACAATCGCGGCAATCGAAGCCGCCAAGGATATCGATGCCGTTGTGATTTGCACGCCGACCGATACCCATGCCGATCTCATCGAGCGCTTCTCCCGCGCCGGCAAGGCCGTCTTCTGCGAAAAGCCCGTCGATCTCGACGTCGCCCGCGTCGAGGCCTGCATCAAAGTGGTCGAGGAAACCAAGGGCAAGCTGATGGTCGGCTTCAACCGCCGCTTCGACCCGCATTTCATGGCGGTGAAGAAGGCCATCGACGAAGGCCGTATCGGCACCGTGGAAATGGTGACGATCACCTCGCGCGATCCGGGCGCCCCGCCCGTCGACTACATCAAGCGCTCCGGCGGCATTTTCCGCGACATGACCATCCATGATTTCGACATGGCGCGCTTCCTGCTCGGCGAAGAGCCGGTGGCGGTCACCGCAACCGCCGCAGTCCTCGTCGACAAGGCAATCGGCGACGCCGGCGATTACGACAGCGTTTCCGTCATCCTCCAGACGGCATCCGGCAAGCAGGCAATCATCTCCAACTCGCGCCGCGCCACCTATGGCTACGACCAGCGCATCGAAATCCACGGCTCGAAGGGTCTTGTTTCCGCTGAAAATCAGCGCCCCTTCTCCATCGAAGTCGCCAATGGCGATGGCTACACGCGCCCGCCGCTGCATGATTTCTTCATGACGCGCTACACCGAAGCCTACGCCAACGAGATCGCGAGTTTCATCGCTGCGATCGAAAACGGTGCCGCCATCACGCCGTCGGGCAAGGATGGCCTTGCCGCGCTGAAGCTGGCGGATGCCGCCCTGCAGTCGGTCAAGGAAGGCCGCCTGGTAAAGGTCGACTGAGCAGGTCCCTAGTCCTGCAAGGAAATGATCTCCCAACAAGCCCGCCGCGAAGCAATTCGCGGCGGGCTTTTTATCGTGCGGCAGACCTATGCCATCCAGTTCTTCGAGCTTCCGCACCTCTGCGTAAGGATCGGCGCACTGTTGCACGACGCTATCGCCCTCTCCTTGCCGCCATCTTTACCGCAACCTCTTGCGAATCGCATAAGTGTATGCTTATCTGTCTCCATGATAGAGAACGAGATATTCCGGGCATTGGCCGATCCGACCCGCCGCGCCATCTTCGAGAAGCTGGCTGCGGGCGGCATGAACGCCAGCGCCCTGCGCGAAGGCATCGATATCAGCCAGCCGGCCATGTCCCAGCATCTCGCCGTTCTGCGCGGTGCCGGTCTGGTCCGGGAAGAACGACACGGCCGTTTCGTGAATTACGAAGTCGATCCGGAGGGGCTTGCCCTCATCGCGCAATGGCTGGCGAAATACCGCGCCTACTGGCCCGCCCGCATCGAAGCTCTCAAGGTGTTGCTGAAGGATATGGATCAATGAACAATCTCAAGATCCCTGCGCGAAGGAACGGCATCGAACTCGAATACCAGCTCAACGAACCGCCGCAAAAGGTCTGGCGCGCAGTCAGCACTCCCGAACTTCGCGAAAACTGGCTGCCCGCCAAGGCTTTGGCGGATCCGGAAGCGATTTCCGTCACACCAGGCCAAGAGGTCCGCTACAGGCTGCGGGATGACGCGCCGCCGTTCCTCGAAAGCACCGTGACCTTCCGGCTCGCCCCGAACGCAAACGGCGGGACCAGCCTGCGGATCATCCACGAACTTGATGACACGAGGCTTCGCAGGCCCGCAAGCGCGGCAGCGAACAACAACAGCCTGACCGTCCTGCTCGCTGCCTGACGGCATCGATCACACCTCAAATTTCAAGAACATTGGAGTTCGCCGATGCGCGAAGCGATGCAACTCGTCCCTATGGTCGTCGAACAATCCAACAGAGGGGAAAGGTCTTTCGACATCTATTCCCGGCTGCTGCGCGAACGAATCATCTTCCTCAACGGCGAGGTGAACGATGACGTCTCGGCGCTCGTCTGCGCACAATTGCTGTTTCTCGAGGCCGAAAATCCCAAGAGACCGATCCATCTCTACATCAATTCGCCCGGCGGCGTGGTGACCAGCGGCCTCGCGATGTACGATACCATGCGTTATATCCGCGCGCCGGTGCACACGCTGTGCATGGGAACCGCCCGTTCGATGGGCTCGTTCCTCTTGATGTCGGGCCAGCCGGGTGAACGCACCGCGCTTCCGAATGCCAGCATCCATATTCACCAGCCATTGGGCGGTTTCCAGGGGCAGGCATCGGACATCTTTATCCACGCCGAAGAAATGAGACGGACGAAACACCGCATGACGCGGCTTTACGCCGAGCATTGCGGCCGCTCCTATGAGGAGTTCGAACGCGCCATGGATCGCGATCACTTCATGACCGCGGAAGAAGCACTCGAATGGGGTCTCATCGATCGCATTCTGCAGATTCGCGAGGAAGACCCGCACTCGGGATTGGCAGATTGATTCCAACGACACTGCAGCCGGGCGTATGGCGGCGCCTTGCGCCGACCTCGCTTATCAACTCGCCCGGTCGCGCAGTTCCATGACCGCGGCTCCCCTCCTCACGATGTGATTGTCGATGATCGAAAGCGCCCGGTTCAAATGCCCTTCGAAGACCAGCGTCGGCTCGTCGACGATGACCCGCAGCTCCGGCATGCCTTCCATGCGCACGACATGCGATTCCGCCAATCCTTCCGTCATGCCCTCGATCAGCAGATCGTAGTAGCGCACGCCGGGACCGGTGATGACGATCGGCATCCGCTCATGCAGGCTCAAGACGCGCGACAGGCCGGTGCCGAGCGCAAGGCCGGCCTGGCGGAAGGCCAGTACGTTGCGGCGCCCGCCCTGCCGTGCGCTGACCGCGATCTTGTCGAGCTCGGCGATCGGCACGAACTTCGCCGGGATCGTGTCGAGCGGCACATCGAAAGCCGTGCGCAGTATGGCGTAGAAACCGGCATAGGCCTCTATGCATCCGCGCGCGCCGCAGCGGCACAGGCCCCCACCGGGCACATGCATCATATGCCCGAAATTCGGCGCCGATATCTGATGGTTGCCTTCGTGGTCCCGCCGCACGATGCCAAGCCCGATACTGTGGCCGAGTGACAGCGCCGCCATCGCGCGGAAATTGCCGCGCGTCCTGATGTCTTCCTGCCGTCCGAGGGCCGCGGCCACCAGCAGGGTTTCGTTGCCGAGAATGATCTGCGCCGACCATTCGTCGCGCAGCACGGCGGCAAAATCGATCTCGTCACGTCCGAAGATCGGCGACCATCGCAGCACCGGTTCCGAAGCATCGACAAGCCCCTTGCTGCTGATCGAGATCATCAGCACCTTGTCGCGCGGCAATTGCGAACGGGCGGCGATCCGGTTCAAGGCATCGCGCAATCCGGCCACGAAGCGATCGACGCCCGCGACGCTCTGCTGCCTCTCTTCCGTAAAGCGGTCCATCAGCCGGCCGGTATAGTCGACAAGAGAATATTGCACGGCATCCGACGAGATGACGACGACGATCAGATAGCCGCAGTCACGCCGCTGTGAAAACAGGACGCGCGGTCGCCCGCGGCCGCTGGCAGCCTGCTGTTCCGCCTTTTCGATGATCTGCGCCCGCTCCAGATCCGCCGTGATGACCGATACGGTCGCGGAGGAGAGCTTTGTGAAATCAGAAAGCTCGGTATGCGCGAGCGGGCCGTGCCGGCGCAGCGCCGACAAGACCAAAGCGCTGTTCTTTTGACGGACCAATTCGGTGCTCGATTTGGCCAGCATCGGCAAGCTCCCTGCTCATTCAGCCTCCCTCTCCGCAGTCCCCGATAGCCCGTTTCGGATGACCGATCAAACCCGGCAATGCGGGTGTTGACAGCTGAAAAAATCTCTGACACTAAATTTCTCGACTGTCGAGAAAAAAATCCAAAGCTTTTTCTTGTCAGCATTTCGCGGCGGCCGACGGGAGTTCAGGATACGTGCGGTCGCATTCACTCGGGAGGATCATATGAAAGCTTTCATCAAGCTGGCTGCGGGCGCGGCCATCGTTTTGACCATGCAGACGGCTGCCTTCGCCAAGGATCTCGTCGTCGGCGTTTCCTGGTCGAACTTCCAGGAAGAACGCTGGAAGACGGATGAGGCAGCCATCAAGAAGGCCCTGGCCGCAGCCGGCGCCAAGTATATTTCCGCTGACGCCCAGTCGTCTGCTTCCAAGCAGCTGACCGACGTTGAATCCCTGATTTCCCAGGGTGCCAATGCTCTCATCATTCTCGCGCAGGATTCCGATGCCATCGGCCCGGCCGTCGAAAAGGCCGCCGACGAAGGCATTCCGGTTGTCGGTTACGACCGCCTGATCGAAAATCCGGCTGCGTTCTACATCACCTTCGACAACAAGGAAGTGGGCCGCATGCAGGCTCGCGAAGTCCTGAAGGCGAAGCCGGCTGGCAACTACGTCTTCATCAAGGGCTCCTCGTCCGACCCGAACGCCGACTTCCTCTTCTCCGGCCAGATGGAAGTGCTGAAGCCCTCCATCGACGCCGGCAAGATCAAGAACGTCGGCGAAGCCTATACGGACGGCTGGCTGCCGCAGAACGCGCAGCGCAACATGGAGCAGTTCCTGACCGCCAACAACAACAAGGTTGACGCGGTCGTCGCCTCCAACGACGGCACCGCCGGTGGCGCAGTCGCCGCCCTCGACGCTCAGGGTCTTGCGGGCTCCGTGCCGGTTTCCGGCCAGGACGCAGACAAGGCCGCTCTGAACCGCATCGCGCTCGGCACGCAGACCGTTTCCATCTGGAAGGACTCGCGTGAACTCGGCAAGCGCGCCGCCGAAATTGCCCTGTCGCTTGCCGGCGGCAAGACGATGGATCAGATCGCCGGCGTGCAGACCTTCAACGGCGGACCGAAGCACGTTCCGATGAAGTCGGTCTTCCTGACCCCGGTCGCCATCACCAAGGACAATCTGAACGTCGTCATCGATGCCGGCTGGATCTCCAAGGCCGAAGCCTGCCAGGGCGTCAAGGCCGGCGCCGTCGCAGCCTGCAAATAAGCCGTCCTTGAACGATTGACCATCGAAAAACCGACGCCGCAACGGCACACCGTTGCGGCGTCGAATGCGGATTGGAAGCCGACAACTCTCCCTTGCGGCGGGAGACGAAGCTTCCCCGCAGCGTGGTGTGCCACCGCAACCCCCTGGCCTGCCGGACGGCGGCCGTCGGGGCCGGACGAAGATCGGTTGGAACAGGCGGCGGCAGACATTTTTGAGATTGGCGCGATTGCCAGCGATAGCCAGAATGCATCGCCGGCCGCGCCCGACAGAGGGAGAACGGCAAAGCGATGGCCGACATGACACAGTCCACCACATCGAGCGGGCCTCGGAACGCAGATGCCGGCGCGATCACCCGCTTTCTGCGCGCCACAGAAATCGATACCCGCCTGCTCGGCATGATCGGAGCGTTGCTGATCATCTGGATCGGCTTCGATCTCTACCTCAGGGTCTTCGACGGCCGGGAGTTCCTGACGGCCAGAAACCTTTGGAACCTTTCGGTGCAGACCTGCGAAATCGCGGTTCTCGCCACGGGCATGGTGCTGGTCATCGTCACGCGCAACATCGACCTCTCGGTCGGCTCGGTGCTCGGCTTCGTCGCCATGATCATGGGCGTCATGCAGGCAAAATGGCTGCCGCAATATCTCGGCTTCGACAGCTCCTGGACCTGGATCATCACGCTCCTCTGCGGCCTGGCGATCGGCACGGCCATCGGCGCCTTCCAGGGCGCGATCATTGCCTTCATGAACGTCCCCTCCTTCATTGTCACCCTTGGCGGTCTCCTCGTGTGGCGCGGTCTCGCCTGGTACGTCACCAGCGGCCAGACCGTGGCGCCGATGGATTCCACCTTCGTGATCATGGGCGGCAGCGGCGCCACCGGCTCGATCGGCGCCACCTGGAGCTGGGTGGTGGGCGTGATCTCCTGCCTGCTGATCGTCTTCGGCATCATCGGCTCGCGCCAGCAAAGAAAGCGCTTCCACTTTCCGCGCCGGCCGCTTTGGGCGGAATATTTCCTTGCCGGCCTCGGTTCCCTGCTCGTCCTCGGCACAGTCTATCTCTTCAACAGCTATGACTGGCCGATTGGCATCGCCAAGCGCTATGCCACGGAACACAATATCACTTGGCCCGAGACCGGCCTGGATATCCCCTACGGCATCGCGGTTCCGGTCCTCATCGCCGTTCTCATCGGCATCGTGATGACCTTCATCGCCACCCGCCTGCGCTTCGGCCGCTACGTCTTCGCGATCGGCGGCAATCCGGAGGCAGCCGAACTCGCCGGCATCAAGACCAAATGGGTCATCATCAGGATCTTCGCGCTGATGGGCCTGCTCGCCGCAGTCTCCGCCGCGATCTCCACGGCGCGCCTCAACTCGGCCGTCAATTCGCAGGGCACGACCTACGAGCTCTTCACAATCGCAGCAGCCGTCATCGGCGGCACGTCGCTTGCCGGCGGCAGCGGCACGGTCGCCGGCGCCATGCTCGGCGCGCTCGTCATGCAATCGCTGCAATCGGGCATGGGGCTCGCCAATGTCGACACGCCCATTCAGAACGTCGTCGTCGGCGTTGTCCTGGTGGTCGCCGTCTGGCTCGACATCGTCTACCGCTCGCGTGCCAAGTAAAAGGAATTCTGAACCATGACGGATCAAACCACTCCGCTTGTGGAAATGAAGAACATTTCCATTTCCTTCGGCGGCATTCACGCTGTCGACAATGCCTCGGTGGACCTCTACCCCGGCGAAGTCGTCGCTCTCCTCGGTCATAACGGCGCCGGCAAATCGACGCTGATCAAGATCCTCTCCGGCGCCTACAAGCGCGACAGCGGCGATATCCTGATCAACGGCGAACCCGCCGATATCCGCAGCCCGCGCGACGCCAAGAAATACGGCATCGAGACGATCTACCAGACGCTCGCCGTCGCCGACAATGTCGACGCCGCCGCCAACCTCTATCTCGGCCGCGAGCTGCAGACCCGCTGGGGCACGCTGGACGATGTCGCGATGGAAGCGAAAGCGCGCGAAGTCATGGGGCGCCTCAACCCCAACTTCAAGCGCTTCAAGGAGCCGGTGAAGGCTCTTTCCGGCGGCCAGCGCCAGTCGGTTGCGATCGCCCGCGCCATCCTCTTCGATGCCCGCATCCTGATCATGGACGAGCCGACGGCGGCACTCGGCCCTCAGGAGACGGCGCAGGTTGGCGAACTCATCAAGCAGCTGAAGAAGGAAGGCATCGGCATCTTCCTCATCAGCCATGACATCCACGATGTCTTCGACCTCGCCGACCGCGTCTCGGTGATGAAGAACGGCCAGGTCGTCGGCCACGCCCGCACCGAAGACGTCACCAAGGACGAAGTCCTCGGCATGATCATCCTCGGCAAGGTTCCGCCAAAGGCCACCCCCGGCCCCGGCGCCATGAAGGAATAAGCCGAAACGGCTAGATAAAATCGAGGCCGCGAGCCCAAAGCCCGCGGCCTTGTCGATTCAAAATTGCCGATCTCTCGCTTTCCTGAATTTTCCGCATTGAAGCCAAGCGCTTCCTAGGCTAAGAACCAGCCATCGGACAGGCGATTCAAACCGCCACGGCATGCACCCGTAGCTCAGCTGGATAGAGTGTTGGATTCCGATTCCAAAGGTCACAGGTTCGAATCCTGTCGGGTGCGCCAATTTTCATCTATTTCCGCAAGATGCTCAATCAACGCGTTCAACAGCTCGTCTTCACTCAATTTCATTTCCGACGCCCAGCGTTTTGCGACTTCAGCTGGGTGGCCGAGGCTAGTCAAGTCCGGCTGACCATTGATATGAGGCAGTTCACTGAGTTTCTTCACGAGAATCTCAATCACTTTGTCCTGATTTTTCCTCGCAAATGCCTCTAGGTTCTGCGCAGCTCGCTGCTTCCCCCTTCGGCGCAACGTCGCCGCCAAGCGCTTTTCGAGCCTTTCGAACCGTGATCGCGTTATGCCAGCTCTCTGGTCCAGGAAATCAGTCGTGTCGCTCTTCGTGAGCGTTACCTGCGGGCTGAGATGCAGTAGGAATGCGGGAACGTTGTCAATGAACGGATCGACGATTTCGAGTCGACGGTCGGGTGTGAATTCTAGCCATTCCCGGATCACGGCATTGATATGGAGATCGCCAAGCCCATACCCAATGCAGACGAGGTTGGTCACAAAATTCAGATGCACCCGAAAATGCTTCAACATGCTTTTAGGCAGAACCTGGGTGTTCCGCGTGCCAAATTTGTACGCGCCGGACAGGAGACTTCGTCGGAGAAACTGCATTTCTCCCGCGCTGTCGGCATAGGCGATTTCGTTTGTGGCTTTGACCTTCCCGCTGGGGGCGCCCGTCAGTAGGTAGAATAGCTCCTCATTTGCAGCACGCAGCGCATCGATATAGCCGTATGTGCCCGAACCCTCCGGCAGCAATTTCAACACGTCTTTACCGTCATTGAAGGTGAAGACATCAAGCGCGCCGTGAATCTTCATCAAATAGATGCCCGGCTGCAATGGATTTGGATAAAACATTGTTTTGTTGTCGAGCTGGTCGAGGGTGAGCGTTTCCGCCCTCAGCTCCCCAATCGCTCGTCCTGTTTGGTCGCGTCTCGGCAAACGGATAGTCGAAGAACCAAACCCGGTGTGCAGGGGAATTGAGAGCCGAGCAGCAATCGTTTCGATCATAACGTCGTGGTTCAGCGAGAACACCCATAGCGGCGTTGAGTCATTTATGAGCGCGCCGATGCCATCGAAGCGGTGAAGATGCTTATCGAGAAAGGCACGGTTGTTGATCTGCCGATAATACAGCAGATAGTAGACCATCTCGATCAGCCACGAATAAAGACCATGATACTCGTTGCCTCGCGCACCTATGTGATTATGGCGCATAAACTGAGTTTCCAGATGGCCGAGCAGCGCCTCGTAGTGCATATCTGGCCGCACCAAGACCGAGACTAAGTCTTCAATCACAGCATCGGAAAATACGGCGCCCTGGGAACGCCAGCCTACGATAAGTTCCCGCAGCTTTTCGGGGGTAAGCCAGGTCTTTAGTTCGCTCGTAAGTTCCCAAACAAGCGGCATCCCGGCTTCGTATGAAGCGCCAGCGCCAAGAAATAATCCTGTGATCGGTTTCATTTGCACTTTATAGTCGAATTAATTCTGGTCCGCGAGGATGATGATGGATGCGGTCGCCACGTTGCCTTTTACTCAGGTTTGAGACTTTCAGACGCGGACCCTCTAGCGGAAGTCACCGACTATCGTCGTTGCTGGAACGCCCAACGACGACGCAGCGCCAGGATGACCTGGAACTTATTCACTAGCGAATTCCTTAAGCGGAACATCGATCCCTACGCGTATCTTGAGCATTATCTCACGCCCTCTGAGCTTGAAGCGGCACGACTGCCGCCGCAAAGGTCCCGCGAACAGGTGGACTTCATCATCGAAGCGGCCGACGAGTTTTCAGCCTGCGATGACAATCTAAGGGTGGCGATCTACCGGGTGTTTGCCGTGCCTGCCGGAACCACCACCTAAAAGTCGGGTTCAAAAATTGACAGCACAAACAACCGCATACGAGTTCTCATTTTCATCTTCTTCGGGCGTGCCATTTTCCCGAATAAGAAGAGCCAACGTCGCAGTCCGGCCGAATCTAAATCGCCTGTGAGCAACCTGCCACTATCCACCGGCAGCAGGAACCTCCCGCCGCAACGATGTTCTTTTAGGCGCTGGTTCGTCTCGCACCACCGCCTCAATGGTTCTTGGTCGACCCCTTGCCGGTGGTGAAGCTGCAGGTCTTGATCTTGCAGCTCGCGTCGTCGCTCGTCGGAATGCTGGCGCTGGTCATATTACCCTGTCCGAGGCAAGCCATCGAATTCGAGACGGTGCGGCTGTACATCATCATGCCCGGATGGTGCGAAGGATATCTCAGCACGATAGACCTTTCCTGAGCCATCTTTTCATGCACGGCTGCGCAGGTCATCGACTTGGAATTATAGGCCGACATGGCCATTGCATTCGTGGAGAACATTGCAATTGCTGCAAGGGTGACGATCGTCTTCATGGGGCTTCCTTTGGTCGCGCCGAAGGGCGCTATCGAAAATGAGATAGTCGTTGATTAGCATTGGATTTATGACAGTGAACCGACTTCCCTTTATCGGCCGTGTGACCACTGCCAAGGCTGACCCGGCGCCCGTTCGGGTACGATTGCGCCAGAGCATGATGCCGAAAAGTGTGCTCGGTTTTCGGACGACATCATGCTCTACTTCTTTGTTTCTAGAGCGGATTCAGATTTCAGGTCGAACGGACCTAAAATCATCCGGCTCTAGAGGTCACGGTGCGCCGCATGACGCCTGCCGGCAGCATGCGGGGCGAACGGAGATCTAAAAATCGTCCGTCAAGATGGATAAGGTCCGATGTGACGAACGGGCCTTGTTCATGAAGATCGGCCTGGACCGAAATCAGAACGTCCGCTCGAAGCGCAGGATGCCGGAGAAGCTGTCGTCGCTTGGCACGTCATAGTGAACATAGGTCACTTCCGGCTCGATCAACAGGTTCTTGACCGGGTTGAACTTCACGTTCGTGGTCGCCTCGAAGATCTTGGAGTCGGTATAGGCGAGCTGCAAGTTCCACTTCAGCTTGTCGTTGATCGGAACGCCGACGCCGCCCCAGACTGCCCAGTCGCCCCAGCCGCAATCCGCGCCATGAACGACACCGTCGGACGTCGTGCAGGCCGAGACATGCTGGTTCGAGCCGGCATACTGGTTGAGCTTGTCGCCGTCCGTATTCCAGCCGCCCATCAGGAAAGCGGAGAAGACGCCGAAGTCGGCATCGACACGGGCCTTGATCGCGCCCTCCTCGACGATCGAGTCATAACCGCCGACCACGCGGAACTGCCAGGCGCCCGCCTTGTAGCCGAGGCCGGCGACGACGTTCGGAGCATAGTGATCGCTCTTGGAGAGCTGCCAGCTTCCGCCATAGGCGCTGGTCGTCGTTCCGGAGTTGCTGTCTTCGAGCGAGATGACGCCGGTGAAGCCCGTACCGCTGTCGTAGTTGTAGGTGATCTGGTTCAGTTCATACGGACCGTCATAGATGACGTCGTCCTGGACCACGTCGCCGGCGTAGCCGATGAACTGGTTGTACTGCGAATCCGTCTTGCCCACAGTGAAGCCGGCAAGGGTGATGTAGGCCCACAGCAGGTTCGTCGAAGTGGCGTTGCCGTCGTTCCAGTCCCAACGAACGATGGTCTCGGTCTTGAGCGGACCGTATTCGGTATCGGTTGCGGTGTTGAGGTTCAGCTCCGCGCGGGTATGCCACTTGGTGCCGAAATTGCTGTCGCGATTGTAGGGGTCCTTCCACTGGCCTTCCGTGCGGATCTTGCCGCCGACCCGCAAACAGGTCTCCGTGCCGGGAATGAAGAAGTAGCCAGCGCCGAAAGCATCGCAGATGCGGACATATTCCAGCGGCTCCGGCTCGGCGGCGACGATGGCGTCAGCCGCATGGGCGCCGGATACGACGCAAAGGGCAGCAGCGGAACCGATAAGCAAGCTCTTGATGTTCATGGTAACTCCATTCGTCAAACGAACTTGCGCGATGGACGAACCTGCCGCCGCTCGACATCAAGTTCCAGTGCCTATTCCGAAGCGCGAGGCTTCGCTTCCGGTTAGTAAGCTGCATTTACTATTTCGTTTTTACAAGAATTTAGGCAGGCACCCGCCATGTGTGACAGCACCTGCATATGGCGTGTTGCTCAAACGACGCACATGTGTATGAACGATGACAACCAGGTGACAGCCGGATGACAACATAGGCAACTGCACGACCCTTGCCGTACGGACCGAGATACATTGCTGGACTGACAGCGATGTATCTTGCTAGACTTGAAGGCACACCGACAGCACATCAATCCATGGCAAATCGCAGGCAGGTTCATCATGCCGAAGATCGATATTGCAGCCATACCCAAGATCAAGGGCACGCATTATCCCGCGCCGTTCAACGATCCCTGCACGGAGCGCGTACGTCAGCGGCTGGGTGATGCAGGCGGCCTCAAGGATTTCGGCGTCAATCTCATGCGGCTGCCGCCGGGCAACTGGTCGAGCCAAAGGCACTGGCATTCGGAAGAGGATGAATTCGTCTATGTGCTGGAAGGCGAGCTGACGTTGATCGAGGATGACGGAGAAACCGTGCTGCGCGCCGGCGACTGCGCCGCCTTCCCGAAGGGTTCGGGCAACGGCCATCACATGATCAACAAGTCCGATACCACGGCCATCTATCTCGAGGCCGGCTCGCGTTCGCCGACGGACCTCATCACCTGCTCGGACATCGACATGATGAGCTCCAGCACGGATGGACGCTTCGTGCACAAGGATGGCATGCCTTATCCCGACGGCTAAATCAGTCGTCGGTCGCCACGGCCAGCCGATAGGAAAGCAGATGAGTGGGCGCACCATGCAGCATGACTTCACGCTCGAAACCGAAGCCGCATTTCTCCAGCACCCTGCGGGAGGCGGTATTGACGGGACGGACAAGCCCGACAACCCGCTTCGCCTTGAGATCACTGCGGGCGAAGGCCAAGGCCTCCGTCACCAGTTCCGTCGCATAGCCATTTCCCCAGTAATCAGGATGCAAATGATAGGAAAGATTGAGTCCTTCGAATTCCCTTGAGACGGTAATGCCTCCGAAGCCGATCAGCCGCCCTTCCGTTTCGATCGCCCAGCGTCCGAATCCATGCAGGCGCCAGTGCGCCCGATCGCGTGCAAGTCGCCTCGCGCTTTCCGCAGGAGAGTCCGGTGCCGGATTTGGCCGATGGGCGACAAGCTCCGGCCGGGCAAAGAGCGCGGTGACGAAATCGAGATCCCGCTCTTCCGGTCTGCGGAGGGACAGACGCACCGTATGCCGGATCATGCCCCCTCCCCTTGAAGGATCATACCGCCTCGGCAGGGACCGGCGGATCGTAGCAGCAGGCATCCGTGGAAACGCACATGCTGCATCCGCTCGCCTCCAGCGCTTCCGTGACCACTTCCACGAACAGGCGGCGGAACCATACCGAGCGGCTGTCGGCCTGATCGACGCGCCGGTAGAGCATCGTCACCGGATCGGCCGGCAGTTCTAACGGCGGCTCCGAAATCTTCAGGTCATGCAGTTGCGCCATGCAGCGCGCAATGGCCTCGGGAACTGTCGCAATAGCCGGAATGGCGCGCAGCGTCGTCGGAAGCGCCGAAAAGCGGGGAACCGTTGCCACCACCTGCCGGCGATGGCCGAGGCGTGCAAGGGCGACGTCTACATTGCTGGATGTGGCTCCTTCCAGCGAAACGGTGACATGCGGCGCGCTGGCGAAATGCTTCAGGCTCAGCGGCGCCGCGCATTTCAGATGCCGGCCATCGTAGATGCAGAGCGAAGCCTGTTCGAAAAGCGGCGCGCGAACATGCCACGAGGCCGGTTCGTCATGCACCGAAATGCTGAAGTCAAAGGCACCCTCGTCCAGCAGGCGTACCGCGTCACGCCGGTCGAACGCCACGCTGGTCAGCCGCGCATGCGGCGCGAGCCGGCGCAGCCGCGCCATCAGCGGCCCGAAGAAGGAGGATTCGAGATTGTCGCAAAGCCCTATGCGGAACTCGCCATGCCAGTTCTCCGGATCGAAGGCTGCCGGCGGGCGGATGGCGCGTTCGATACCCGAGAGAGCATCCTCGATCGCCGGCGCGATGGACAGCGCCCGCGGCGTCGGCTGCAGACCACGCCCGACGCGTACGAACAATTCGTCGTCCAGCGTCTCGCGCAATCGGCGGAGTGCTGCGGAAAGACCCGGCTGGCCGAGCAGCAGGCGCTCGGCCGCACGGCTGACATTCCGCTCCTGCATCAGCACGGAGAAGGCGAGCAGCAGATTGAGATCGATTTTTCGAAGTGTCGCATCATTCATCATCGCCAGTAATACCTGACATGGTTACTATCAATTTGCAATGGGGTTTGAAGATGTACATTTTCTCGTTCCCTGCCGCTTTCGACCTCCCAAGAGACGGCAGCCTAGAAAGGAACGATCCCGATGACTTCTTCCCAAACCCGAAGCGGAGCGGGATTGGCGTTGCTGCTGCTATGCGCCGCCAATTTCCTCGACGCCATGGACGTCTCCACCATCGGCGTGGCCTTGCCCGCAATCCAGAAAGAGCTCGGCATGCAGGCAACCTCGCTGCAATGGGCCGTCAGCGCCTATGTGCTCGGCTATGGCGGCTTCCTGCTGCTCAGCGGCCGTGTCGCCGATCTCTTCGGCCACCGCCGCGTCTTCCTCTGGTCGCTCGCCGTCTTTGCCGCCGCCAGCATTGCCGGCGGTTTCGTCGACAGCGCTCCGACGCTCATCGCCGCGCGCCTGATCAAGGGCATCGCTGCCGCCTTCACGGCACCGGCAGCCCTTGCCCTCCTTCTCTCCGTCTTCGGAGAAGGCGAAGCCCGTGCCAAGGCGCTCGGCGTCTTCTCCTCCACCGGTGCTGCCGGCTTCGTGCTCGGCATGGTGCTGGGCGGCGCGGCAACGCTCATCAGCTGGCGCGCAACCATCGTCATGGGCGCTCCCGTCGCCATCCTCGCGCTGACCGTCGCCCCGCTCGTACTGCCCGCCGACCACAAGCGGAGCGGCCCGCGCACTCGCTTCGACTGGGCCGGCGCCCTGACGATCACCCCCGGACTGCTGCTCTTCGTCTTCGGCGTCACCAACGCCGCCGCCGATGGCTGGCAGGCCTTCGCGACCTGGGGCTCGCTCCTCGCCGCTTTGATCCTGATCGTGCTGTTCCTGATCGTGGAATCGCGTCATCACGATCCGATGGTGCCGCTTGCCATGTTCCGGCGTGCCAAGCTCAGCCACGCCAATGCCGTTGCCGCACTGTACCAGGGAGCCTATGTCGGCTTTCAATTCGTCGCGACGCTCTACTACCAGACCATTGTCGGCTGGTCGGCCTTTGCGACAGGCTTCGCCTTCGCCATAGCCGGCTCCTGCGTCATGTTCCTTGCTCCGCGCTTCGCTACGATCGGCCAGAAACGCGGCACGACCCTGCTCATGACCTTCGGCGTCGGATTGCAGGCCATCAGCTATCTCTTCTGGGCGCTGTCTGCGGGAAACATCGATACGATGGCACTCGTCGCCGTCTCGCAGCTCCTGCTCGGCGTCGGCTATGCCATGACCTATCCGTCGATCCAGGTCGCGGCTCTCTCCGACGTTGGCGACGATGAATCCGGCCTGGCTTCGGGCATGCTGTTTGCCTCCTTCCAGATCGGCGGCGGCATCATCCTGGCGGCGGCATCGGCCGTCTTCAGCGCAGCACCGAGTTTTGGCTGGAACCCTTATATCGCCGGCATCGGTTTCGTGACGATCCTTGCCGCCGCCATTACGCTGCTCGCAGCGCTCGGCCCGCGCTCGTCTACCGCAAGAGCCTCGAATTATCAGGCTGCGGAATAATCCAACGCAAGATGACCCGCCCTCCTCAGGCGGGTCAGTCCCTTTCTTTGCCGGCAGCTTCGCCGGCGCGGCGCATCAGGAAATCACGCTCCCTCTGATTTTCAGCAAGCGCGGCGGCCGCCTCAAAGGCTCGCCGTGCCTCGTCATATCGGCGGAGCTTGCAGAGAAGATCGCCGCGAACGCTCGGCAGGAGATGATAGCCCCTCAGCACGGGTTCATCGCGGAGACTTTCAACGATTTCCAATGCCGCCTCCGGACCGTCGGCCATGCCTATGGCGACGGCGCGGTTGAGTTCGACAACGGGCGAACGCAGAAGCCCGGCAAGCTCCCCATAGAGATCGGCGATCCGCCGCCAGTCGGTTTCATCGGCCGTTCTCGCCCTTGCATGGCACGCGATGATCGCGGCTTGGAGAGCATAGGCCCCGCCCGCGCCACCAAGCTCCTGTGCCCGCATGAGCGCTTTCAGACCGCGTTGAATCTGCAGCCGATCCCATCGGCTGCGATTCTGTTCGAGCAGGAGGATCGGGTTGCCGGCAGCATCCGTTCGTGCGGCGGCGCGGGAGGCGTTGAGCTCCATCAATGCCAGCAGCGCATGCGCCTCCGGCTCCTGCGGCGCCACGGACGTCAATATTCGCCCCAGCCGCAGCGCCTCGCTGCACAATTGCAGCCGCATCCAGTTTTCGCCGCGCGCAGCCGTATAACCCTCATTGAAGATGAGATAGACGACCTCCAGCACCGAGGCGAGACGTTGCGACAGCTCCTCGCCACGCGGCGTCTCATAGGAAAGTCCCGATTCCGACAATGTCCTCTTGGCACGGACGATACGCTGCGCGATCGTCGCCTCCGACACCAGAAATGCCCGCGCGATCTCTTCCGTCGTCAGGCCGCAGATCATCCGCAAGGCCAACGCCACCCGTGCCTCGCGCGAGATCAGCGGATGGCATGCCGTGAAGATCAGACGCAGCATTTCATCGCCGATATCGTCATCGAGAGCGGTGTCCAGGTCAGGCATGATCTGCTCGTCCTCCTCCATCTCCCGGGTGATCAGTTCGTGCTTCTCGTCAAGCATCCGGCGCCGGCGCAGATGGTCGAGCGCCCGACGTTTGGCGGCAGTCATAAGCCACGCGCCGGGCCGCTCGGGGATGCCCGTTTCCGGCCATCGCTCCAAAGCCGCAATCAGTGCCTCTTGAGTGATATCCTCGGCCAGGGGCACATCGCGCAGCAATCGCGCCAGACTGGTGATCAGCCGCGGCTGTTCGATCCGCCAGACGGCAAGGATCGCCCGATGGGTGCCGGCGGCCGTCACGACCGCCCGCCTTGACGACAGATCGAATGCATCATGCCCTTGCTTCGGCGAGAGGATCGCATACACCCTCGGCATTCGGCTCGAAATAGGCGCGCACCTCACATGTTCCTTCCCAGCCGGGCATGAAATCCTTGTGCAGCTGCATGAACTCGACCGCCAGCGCCACGGCCTCCTCCTTGCTCTGCAGCTCGAAGATCGCGTAGCCGCCGACGACTTCCTTCGCCTCGACGAAAGGACCATCGACGACGCTCAGTTTGCGATCTTTGATCGTGACGCGCGCGCCGGTCGCAAGCGGCATCAGCCCTGCCGTATCGATCATACGACCGGCTTTGATTTCCCGATCGGCGAGCTTGTGGATGGCCTCGAGAAGCGCCGGCGATGGCTGCATGAAATCCTTGGCAATGACGATAGACATGAAACGCATGGAAAATTCCTCCGGAAGCGAGACGCTGGCACCATTGCCGCTGAACAAGCCCGCTCATATTGACGACGAGGCAGCTCTCTGGAAATCGACAGCCGTTTCGAAAAAATCTGCATGAAGACCGAAACGCCGGCAAATCGTACTTCCGCGCATATGGCTCATCAAGATCGACAACGTCCAAAACGGCCTTGGCACAGCTGAAAAGCCCGGGTTCGGATGATCCTGCAACTCGCCACATCGCTTTGTTGACTTCACATGATCATTGCAAGATGGTGAGGCGAAATTGCACCTGCGGACTTTCGAAGGCCGGCGTCTTTCCATGGGCGCAGCCTCTGACGGAGATCCGCGGACAACTCGGCGGGAGCTTGTTTTCATGTTCGACCATATCTCGATCGGCGTCAAAGACCTGGCGCGGGCACAGAGGTTCTACGACGCTGCATTGGCACCACTCGGCTACGAGCGCCTGAGCAACTTCGATGGCACGATCGGATATGGCGCGGAGCGCGCTCAGTTCTGGGTCAGCGAGGTGGAACGCCCCGTGCCCGCCGATCGCGGCTCCGGCCTGCATTTCTGTTTCGTGGCTCCGAGCCAGGCGGCTGTCGATGCCTTCTATGCCGCCGGTATGGCCAACGGCGGCGAAGACAATGGCAGTCCGGGCATCCGGCCCGACTACAGCCAGTTCTACTACGCCGCCTTCGTCATAGACCCGGACGGCTATCGGCTCGAAGCCTATTTCCAGACCGGCGAATAGAATCCGGCCGGCGGCGGCGCGAGGGTGGACTCCGTCGGATCGTCTCGGTCGCGATGCCGGTCTGCGTGTGCCGACCGGCGCTCATTACCTCCCGGACGCAGTCCTGAGCTGGCTTTTGTCACTGGTGATTTTTGCAGCCGGCTTGGCGGCGATCGGCCTCCTGCGGCTGGCAGCCCCGGCTCACTCCCGAAAGCGGTTTGCTCAGCCGGCATTGCGCATGCGGATCAGGCGACCGTGCTTTGCCGCTTTTCGCACGCGAACCGCCATCTCGGTAAGCGCAAAGGGCTTCACCAGATAGTCGATGGCGCCGATGCTCATGGCCGCAATCTGATCCGATAGCTGATCATAGGCCGACATGACGATCATGGGGGTGGCATCTCCTCGCGCTTCCATGAATTTCAGCAGGTCGAGGCCACTTCCGTCCGGCAAGCGAAGATCGAGGAGGACCACGTCATGCGTCGCTGCTGCAATTGCCGCGATCGCGGATTCCAGGTTCATCGACCAGTCGACGGACCAGCCTTCCGCATGCAGATGATCCTGCACCGCATTTCCTATAATCGGATTGTCTTCGACCAACAGAAGCCGCACGATTGCATCCCCAATTGCAACCAGCAGCTATGATGCCTATTTCTGACGATGACCTGAATCCTGAATGTGAAAGCAAACATAATGCGGACAGGACGCAGAACAGCCCCGCGCAAAACCCCTATTCAGGTAAATGTCAGGATTGGCCGCCATGGTCGCCGGCTTCTGCAGCCAGAGCACATCCTGCAATAGTAGGTCTTCAGTCCCGACCGACAGCAGATGCCTCGGAGAACGTCATTGACCCATAAACAGGCACCAACCGGCCGGCAAAATATCAGGCCAGCCGTCGGTAGCGTCTTACTCTGCCTCATAACCGCCCTCTATGTACTTCTTGTGACAAACCGGATGTTCTGGATCAAGGCATCCGGCTATTTCACGGCCGAGCCGGCCGCCTTTATCGCCTTCATAGCCGGTATCTCGGCCGGCGTGGCGGGGCTCTTCATCCTTTTCTCCGCCAAATACGTCACGAAGCCGGTGCTCATCTTCTTTGTGATGGTGGCGTCCGTGTCGTCCTGGTTCAACGATCAGTTCGGCGTCATCATCGACAAGGAGATGATCCGCAATGCAGCCGTATCGACGGGCGCGGAAAGCGCGCATCTGATCACGGCGCGATTCATGACATATGTCCTGCTGACGGGTGTCCTGCCTTCGCTCGTCATCGGATGGGTCAGGATCGCCCATCGACCCATCCTCAAGAAGCTTGCCTACAACACCCTCGTCATTCTCGCCTGTACGGCGATCTTCGTTGCTGCCGGCACCAGCTTCTATAAAACCTATGCCGGCGTCGGGCGCGCGCATCGCGACCTGATGGATACGCTCAACCCGGTGATGCCGATCGCGAGCGCGGTTCGCTACGTCATCGACGCCCAAAGGAATTCGGACGTCGTCGCCGAGCCGTTGGGAACGGATGCCCGCAGGGTGGGCGTGGTGGACAAAGGCAAACCGCGCGTGACGATCATCGTGGCCGGAGAGACGGCCCGCGCGCAGGATTTCTCGCTTGGCGGCTACGCTAAGATGACCAATCCGGAACTGGCAAAGCGCAATGTCGTCTATTTCCCCAACACAAGCAGCTGCGGCACAGCGACGGCAACCTCCATACCCTGCCTGTTCTCGGTCTATACGCGGACGCAGTATTCGCATCGCAAAGGACTCGAGACGGAAAACCTGCTCGATGTGCTGACCCGTGCAAAGGTCGATGTGACCTGGCTCGACAACGACACCGGCAGTTACGACGTGGCGAACCGCGTCTCCTATACCTATCTGCCGCCGTCCGCCGACCCGCGTTTCTGCAAGGACGACGAATGCAGGGACGAGATCCTTGTCGACAGGATCGACGGCTGGCTGAACAATATAAGAGGCGACAGCGTGCTGGTGCTGCACCAGCTCGGCAGCCATGGCCCCGCCTATTATCAGCGCTATCCGGAGGAATTCCGCCGGTTCCAGCCGGATTGCCGTTCGAATGATTTCAGCTCCTGCTCGCAAGAGGAAATCACCAACGCTTACGACAATACGATCCTTTATACGGATCACATCGTCTCGATGGTCATCGACAAGCTGAAGCAGCGCGCGAACACCGTATCCGGCTCCGTGCTCTATTTCTCCGATCACGGCGAGTCACTCGGCGAAAACGGCATCTATCTGCACGGCACGCCCTATATCATCGCGCCGGCTCAGCAGACGCAGGTGCCGATGCTGGTGTGGATGGCCGACGATCTCGCCAAAGCCGCCGGTTTCGACATGGCCTGCCTCGCCAAACGCGCAGCCGAGGGCACCTACTCCCACGACAATGTCTTCCACAGCGTTCTCGGCATGATGGATGTCTCGACGAAGGTCTACGATCCCAAGCTGGACGTATTCGCTCCCTGCCGCACGCCATCGAACAAGCTGGCGCTGAACCGATAGGCTGAAGGTTGATCGGCAGCCCCTGCATCGACGGGGCCGCCGATCGATCAATATCGTTCAAAGACGCTTCGGTTCGCGGATCGTCCGTTCGTTTTCCACATTGCCGGTATTGAGTGTCGTGTTGCGTTCGAAGAGCAGGACCTCGCAGGCCGGCTCGGCGACCGGGCAATGTTCCACCCCATGCGGTACGATGATGTATTCGCCAGGTCCAAGGACGATATCGCCGCCGTTTTCCTCGCGCAGCCTCATACGCAGCGTGCCCCTGACGACGAGGAACAGCTCGTCTTCCTCCTCATGATGGTGCCAATGAAAAGCACCTTCCAGCTCCGTGAGCTTGATCTGAAAATCATTGATGTCGCCGCCGACATGCGGACTCCACGTCTCATCGAAGGCTGCAAAGGCTTTGGTAAGATTAATCTTTTTCAGTATGGCCATATGTTTCCTCCTTCAGGCTTCAAACGGCTTGACGTCGTTGCCGCTAATATTGGCGCCGGCAGGACCGAAGGCAACGCCGGCCAGCGCCCACGTCTATCGAATTCCTCGAAGGTTTCCGCCGAAACTTTCTGGGTGGCTGATGATCGGGAACGACACTACATGCCTGCTCAACATCATTTCGACGGACGACAGGAAAAACCATGACAATAAATAATGTCGAATTCGGACTCGATACTTTCGGCGACGTGACCTTTGACGACACGGGCACGCCGCTGCCGCATGCGCAGGTCCTCCGCAATGTCGTCGCGGAAGGTGTCCTTGCCGATCAGCTCGGGATCGATTTCTTTGGTATCGGCGAGCATCACCGTGAAGACTTCGCGGTCTCCTCGCCCGAAACGGTCCTCGCCGCCGTCGCCAGCAGCACATCGAAGATCCATCTGGGATCGGCCGTGACGGTGCTGAGCTCGGATGACCCGATCCGCGTCTTCCAGCGCTTCTCCAGCTTGAACGCCATTTCGAACGGCCGTGCGGAAGTCATTCTCGGCCGCGGCTCCTTTACGGAGTCCTTCCCGTTGTTCGGCTTCGAGCTATCGCAGTATGAACAGCTGTTCGAGGAAAAGCTCGATCTGTTCGCCGCCCTGCTCAAGAACGAGCCGGTGAACTGGCAGGGCAGCATCCGCCCGCCGCTGCGCAACCAGAAAGTCTTCCCGACCATCGAGAGCGGTCAGCTGAAGACCTGGATCGGCGTCGGCGGCAGCCCGGAATCGGTGGTGCGCGCGGCTCACTACGATCTGCCGCTGATGCTGGCGATCATCGGCGGCAGCCCCTATCGCTTTCAGCCTTATATCGACCTCTATCACCGCGCTTTCGAACAGCTCGGCAAGCCCGTGCGGCCGATCGGCATCCACTCGCCCGGCTATGTCGCCGAGACGGACGAACAGGCGCGCGAGGAGCTATGGCCCTGCTTCAAGGCCATGCGTGACCGCATCGGCCGCGAGCGCGGCTGGCCGCCCATGACCCGGAACGAATTCGACAACGAGATCGAAAAGGGCTCCCTCTATGTCGGTTCGCCCGAGACGGTCGCCGCCAAGCTTGCCCCCGTCATCAAGACGCTCGGCATCGATCGCTTCCAGCTGAAGTACAGTGCCGGCGCGCTCGGTCACGAGAAGATGATGCGATGCATCGAACTCTATGGTCGGAAGGTGATCCCCGCCGTGCGCGCTGCGCTGCAGGCGTAACACCACCGCATATCTCCGTCTTCGCCTTTCGATCAAATCAGCGGGCGCTTCGCAGCACAGCGAGGCGCCCGCCGCTTTTCTGCTGTCATGTCTTTGCAGTAAATGCTACGGATACTGACATCAGTAGCATTTGCTACAATCAAAGGCGTGCGATGGAAGAGAAGACGCAAAAGCCTCATACTTTCGACGACCGGGTCCTCGGCGCGATCGAGACGCTGGCGCCTGCGGAGCAGCGCATCGCCCGCTTCTTCACCGATCAGAAGCAGGCCGTCTTGCTGAATTCGGCGGCGCAGATCGCGCAACTCGCCGGCACAAGCGATGCAACGGTCGTGCGCACTGCCCGCGCCCTTGGCTTCGAAAGCCTGTCGACACTGCGGGCCGCCCTGCTTGCCGAGCTGACCGGAACGCCTTCACCCAAAGCACGCATGGAGCGCACGCTGGCGGAAACAGGCAATCAGGCGAGCAATGCGCTTCGCCATGTCTTGGGTATGCATCAACAGGCTCTGGACGTTCTCCAGCATGAGGAATTCGCCGCAAGCTTCGAGCGTTGCATCGATATTCTCGCAAATGCTGCCAGGCGCCATGTCTTCGGCATTGGCCCGTCCGGCGCCGTGGCGGATTATGCCAGCCTTCAGTTCAACCGCATCGGCCTGCCAACCAACGCGCTTACCGCCTCCGGCGTCACGCTCGCGGATCGTCTGCTCTGGATAGGTGCGGGCGATGTGGTACTGCTGATGGCCTATGCGCCGCTCTACCGCGAAGTGGAGGTACTGCTCGAGCATGCAGGTCGGCGCGGCGTGCCAGTCATCCTGATCAGCGATGACCTGGGCCTGCTGGTTGCGGATAAAGTCGCGGAAATCCTGCCCGTCCCGCGCGGCAATGCCGGCCACCTGGCCATGCATGCCGGCACGCTGGTGCTGATTGAGGCGTTGATCGTCGCGCTCGCCGCAAAAGGCCAGGACGCGGCCTTGGACAGCCTTGACCAACTCAGCCAGTTGCGCGGCGCTATCGACAAGGCATGGAGCAAGCGCGGTACGAGAAAACGCAAGTGAGCGGCGCCGATGGTACCAAGCGGAAGCATCCATGTGGCGACGATCTTCGCCCGAGCATACGCTCACCCAAAAGATGAAGAACAGCTACCCGGAAAACATCATTCGAATTCAAAGCCCTAACCGTCATTCGGGAATCGTTTCATGAACAGCCTCACACCCATTCTCTCCACCGTGACGGCGTCCTTCCTCGGCTCCTTCGTCGAGGTCGTCGAAGCCTTCACCATCGTTCTCGCTGTTGGCGTCACGCGAAGCTGGCGCCCGGCACTGACGGGCGCTGCCCTTGCGCTTGCCCTGCTGGCGGCCCTCGTCCTCATCTTCGGACCGCTGCTCACGCTGATACCGATCGAAATACTGCAGTTCGTCGTCGGCGTTCTGCTGATCCTCTTCGGCATGCGCTGGCTGCGCAAAGCCATTCTCCGTTCGCTCGGTGTCATCGCCCTGCATGACGAGGAAGCAGCCTTTTCGAAGGAGACGGCAGTGCTAAGGGCACAATCCACGGATCGCCGCGCCGATTATCTGGCCGGCCTCGCCTCCTTCAAGGCGGTGCTGCTGGAAGGCGTCGAAGTGGTCTTTATCGTTATCGCGGTTGGCGGTGCGCATGGCCTCACGCTCTATGCCGCCCTCGGCGCGCTGGTCGCCTTCATACTTGTGATGCTGATCGGGCTGCTGGTGCATCGCCCGCTTGCCAGCGTACCGGAAAACACCCTCAAATTCGTCGTCGGCCTGATGCTCACCAGCTTTGGCATCTTCTGGACCGGCGAAGGCATCGGCGCCCATTGGCCGGGAGAGGATCTCGCCTTGATCGCCATCTTTGCGATCGTCTCGCTCGCCTCCTACGCCATCGTCCGCGGCCTGCGCGGCAACCAAACGGCAAAGGCAGCCCAATGACCGTCCTCCGCATCGCCCTATCCGAACTCATCGGCATGTTCATCGATGACGGCAGCTTGGCCACGCTCTGCCTCATCCTTATCCTCGTCATTGCCGGCGCCGTGGAGTTTCTCGCCATGCCGCCGCTCATGGGCGGCCTTCTCCTGCTGGTCGGTTGTCTCGCCATCCTGCTCTACAGCGTCCGTCGCGCCGTAAAACGATGAGATTCACAACAGTCTACAAAGCCTTGGATTTGCAGGCTGTTGTCGATTCAGCTTTCGACCGGCTTTAACGCTCGACAGAATTCTTCGCAGATGCGAAGAATTTCGCACGCCAAGCGAAAAGGAGAGACGGCATGAGCAGCGCCTATCCCGAAGTCTATCTCGTACGCCACGGGCAGACGGAGTGGAGCCTTTCCGGCAGGCACACCGGCCGCACCGATATTCCCCTGACCGCTGCCGGCGAGGAAGCGGCCCGCAAACTTGCCGGCCGCCTGCCTTCGATCGATTTCGCCGCCGTCTGGTCGAGCCCGTCGCAGCGCGCACAAAACACCTGCGCACTGGCTGGCTTCGGCGACCGGCGCGTCGTCAAGGATGACCTCGCGGAATGGGATTACGGCGCCTACGAGGGCATCACCACCAAGGCGATCCTCGCCGAACGCCCCGGCTGGCAGGTCTTTCGCGACGGCTGCCCGAATGGGGAAATGGCCGCCGATGTCGGCGCCCGCGCCGACCGGATCATCGGTGAACTTCGTGCCATCAACGGCCCGGTCCTGATCTTTTCCAGCGCCCATTTCCTGCGCGTCTTCGCCGCCCGCTGGGTCGGACTGCCGCCGGAAGGCGGCGCGCATCTGGTTCTCGACACGACAAGCATCAGCGTGCTCGGCTACGAGCATGACCTGACCGAGCCGGTCATCCGCCACTGGAACGAGATCTGACGGCCGCGCACCGATCCGCTATACTTCCACAAATATTTCGAGCGGCCATCGCCGTTCGAGTTTTTTGGGAGTCCAGCTCCCGCCATAGGGCGATGTTTCTCAGACGCTGACGGGCACAGTCGCGAGCAGCCTGGCAATCCTCGCCGCCGCCGCATCCGCGGCTCGTGCCTCCATGCGGGCGATACCGAACAGCAGCCCGGGTCGCGCAGGTCCCAGATGCAGCGCCGATATCGGCCGTACCGCGAAACCGTTGGAGTTGACGATACGCGCCATGGCAACATCATCAGTCTTTCCGTCGCGGAACCAGCTTGCCAGCTGCAGCCCGCCGGCACCCGCTCCAACCTCCAGCCACATGCCGCAGTGACGATTGAGTGCTTCGACGGTCGCCGCCATACGCTCAGCATAAATGCCGTTCATCTGCCGCAGATGTGCACGAAACCGTCCCTCGCGCAGGAAGTCGGCCAGAGCGGCCTGGATATGAACGGGCACGATGGCGCCCCTCAGCCGCTGGGCCGCCTCGATCGCTGCCACCAGTCTGGACGGCACGACGGCATAGGCAACACGCAGACCAGGCGCGAGCGTTTTCGAGAAGGTGCCGATATAGGCAACCACCTCGCTGCGATCGATGCCTTGCAAGGCGGCGATCGGCCGCGAGGCATATTGGAACTCGCTGTCGTAATCGTCTTCCAGCACGATCGCACTATTGGCGCGTGCAAATTCGAGCAGCGCAAGACGGCGCGACAGGCTCATGGTGACGCCGGTCGGATATTGATGCGAAGGTGTGACATAGATCAGCCGCGGCGATAACCCGGCGCCCCGGGCGACATCGAGACCCTCGGCATCACAAGATACCGGCACTAGCCTGGCACCCGCCATCCGCAGGATTGCCTGCGCGGTCGCATAGCCCGGATCCTCCATCCAGACTAGATCGCCACCCGGGTCCTCGGCACGGATTACCACGCTTGCGAGAAGCCCGATCGCAGCGCCTGCCGACGGTACGATCACCACCTGCTCGGGCCGGGCGATGACGCCGCGCGTCGCCGCGATATGATCGAGAATGGCTTCGCGCAGCTCGCGAACACCGCCATGATCGCTGTAGCCGAGATCATGCACTCGCAAAGAACGGCCCCGGGCACTCAGACAACGCGCCCAGGCAGCATGGGGAAAGGCTGATACATCCGGCACGCCGGGCTCGAACAATCCTCCGGTTTTGAACTCCGTAACGTGCGGCTGGTTCGGCAACGGCGCCGCGGCCTGCCCCGACAAGGGTGCCGAGGGAAAGGCTGCAACGTGTGTTGCGGCACCGGTCGTCGATTGCAGATAGCCCTCCGCCTTCAGCCGTTCATAGGCATTGACGACGGTCGAACGCGCAACGCCGAGCGAGACAGCCATCGTCCGTGTAGACGGTACACGCTGTCCTGCCGTCATCTGTCCGTGAAGGATACGGTCTCGCATCAGGCGATAGACTTGCCCTTCCAGATCGCCCGAACTCCGGTCGAGTGCCGGCCATTGCGCTACCGCTGCCATGAAAACCCCAACTGGTCTGCCGAAAATCAAAAAACTGGCTATTTATAGCCTACCTCTTTGCTGGCAGAGATCAACGCTCAATCGACGAGGAAGACATGACCGATCTCAGCGCGCCCGATACCAAGACCTATCCGACCAGCGAACGTACCCGTGTGCGGCGCAGCCCGAAGCGCGCCAGCCACGCCCATGCCGATGTTCACGCCATTCTGGATGCCGCCCCACTCTGTCACGTCGGCTATGTCATCGCCGGCGCGCCCTATGTGACGCCGACACTACATTGGCGCGAGGGCGATCATGTCTATTGGCATGGCTCTTCCGGCAGCCGCTTTCTGCGCGCTGCGGAGGACATGCCGGTCTGTCTGACCTGCAGCATCATCGACGGCTATGTGCTGGCCCGTTCGGCCTTCAATCACTCGGTCAATTACCGCTCGGCCATGGTTTTCGGTACGGCCCGATTGGTCGATGATCTCGAGGAAAAGACCGATGCGCTGCGCCGCCTGATCGAGGACCTGTTTCCCGGCCGCTGGGACGGCCTGCGGCCAATGACCAAACAGGAGGTGAAGGCAACCTCGGTGATGCGAATGAAAATCGACGAGGCCTCCGCCAAGATCCGCAATGGCCCGCCGGGTGATATAGACGAAGCGGATCATCCGGTCTGGGCAGGCGTCCTGCCAATCGAAAGCCATTTGGTGCCGCCACGGCCTGCGCCCGGCTTGCCGGACGGGATAGAACTGCCACAATCCCTGGCGGACCTGATACAATCCGGCCGGCTCCGCTAGGCTATATTCGATGACCAAAGGACTTTGACATGGATCTTATGAACTGGAAGGGTGCTGCTCGCCCGGAACGGATTACACTCGAAGGCCGCTACGCTCGAATCGAGCCGCTTGATGCTGCCCGTCATGGCCAGGATCTTTACGCCTCGGCCCGGGCAACCGGCGCAGAGGATCGCTTCCGTTATCTCTTCGAGGATGCACCGGCCGATTACGCCACCTTCTCGCCTTGGCTCGAGAAAGCCGCCTCCAGCGCCGATCCGCTCTTCTATGCGACAGTCGACAAGCGCACGGGACGCGCCGAGGGCCGCCAGGCGCTGATGCGCATCGACAGCACGCATGGCGTCATCGAGATCGGCAGCATCCTCTGGGGACCCGCGATCGCCCGCAGCCGCGTGACGACCGAAACGCTCTATCTGTTTGCATCCTACGTCTTCGACACGCTCGGCTATCGCCGCTTCGAATGGAAGTGCAACAATCTCAACGAGCCGTCGAAGCGAGCGGCGGAACGCTTCGGTTTTGCCTTCGAAGGCATTTTCCGCCAGCACATGGTCGCCAAGGGCAAAAACCGCGATACTGCCTGGTTTGCCATGCTCGACAGCGACTGGCCGCGGCTGAAGGCCGGCTACGAACGCTGGCTGGCGCCGGAGAATTTCGACCAGGCCGGACACCAGAAATCCAAGCTGACATTCGAATAGTCCGGATACTTCCTGCGGCTCCGAACTATAACAGCTTGCGGAAATAGATCACGCGCCTGGTTTCGACGAAGCCGAGCGCGGCGTGAAAAGCATGGCTCGCGAGATTGTCGATGAGCGCATCCGAGGCAAATTCCGCGCAGCCGGCATCTCGCCCCCAAGTGGCGACGGCCTGGCAAAGCGCCTGCGCCACCCCTTCCCGCCGATTTTCCGGGCGCACATAGATACCCTCGAGGAACAGGACTGGAGATGTCTCGCATCCGTTGACGTAATCGTGTCGCAATGTCGCTTCGGCAAAACCGATAATATGATCCTCAGCATCGATCGCCACGAAGGCAATACCGTTTTCATTGGAGCGAAACAGCGCCAGCTCCGCGCGGTGATGTTCAACCGAATCGCCGGGCCAAAGCGCCACGCGCAGGCTCACCCAATCCTCCAGATGCTCGTGCCCCGCCTTCTCTATCCGCATGTTTCTGCCTCCCTTCCAACTATCTGTCACCGGCGAACGGAAAAATTTCGCTTTCGACTCCACAATCATCGCGCTACATATCTCGCATACTCATGCGCTATTTTTCGCTGATCAAAATCTGAGGTTGATGGAATGACATTTCAAAGCAGTTCGCGTCTTTACGCTGCTGTTTCCTCTCTGTTGTGGCCCGCGATCTTTCTGGCGGGATTGACCGGTGCCTATTTCGCCTTCGAGTCGGACATGCATCTCCTCTGGTTCAACGTCACCTATCTTTCGACGGTGGCGGTGATTGCGCTGTTCGAAAGGCTCATGCCCTATGAGCGGACCTGGCTGAAGCGCGACGGCGAGACTTTCAACGACATTGCTCACACGCTCTTGAACAAGGGCGGCGTGCAGATCGCCGCTGCGATCGGCACCTCCTTTCCGATGGCGGTGGCGACCGTGGCGCAGCCGGCGCTCAGCTACCATTCACGCTTCTGGCCGGATCAGTGGCCGATGATATTCCAGGTGGTGCTCGGCCTCGTCATCGCCGAGTTCGGCCTCTATGTGGCCCATCGCCTGGCGCATGAGCATCTGTCGCTGTGGCGCTTCCATGCCCTGCATCACAGCGTCGAGCGGCTATGGGTCATCAATACCGGCCGCTTCCACGTCATCGATACGCTGTTCAAGATCGCGCTCGGCCAGATTCCGCTTTACCTGCTCGGCGCGCCGTTGCCGGTCTTCCTCTGGATCGGTGCGGTCACCGCTTTCATCGGCCTTTTGACGCATTGCAACGTCGACATGCGCACCGGTCCGCTTGATCTCGTATTCTCAACGCCGCGCCTGCATCGCTGGCATCATTCCAAGGTGCTCGCAGAAGGCAACACGAATTATGGGGAAAACCTCGTCGTCTGGGACCTGCTGCTCGGCACATTCTACAATCCGCCGCGTCCCTCCTCCACGGATATCGGCATCACCGGCAAAGTCGCCAAGGGCTTCATCTCCCAGCTTACGCAACCTTTTTCCAAGAAGGGCCGCAAGGAAATCATCGGCAAGAAGCCGAAGGAACTGATCCTGAAGGAAGAACGGGACGCAAAGGCCGCCGCGGCAAGGCGGAACGGCAACGCCACGATCCGCAAATCAGGCTAAAACAGCTTTCGATAAACGTCCGCCGTCCGACCTGCGGGCGCCCACGCTCATCGATGCGTGCCCTGTGGGTGGAAACATCGCGAAAAACTCCCGCCTGGCAATGTGCGTATTTCAGTTTCAAACTGGAAGGATATTGTCATTTAACGTGTATTGAAAAAGGCTGCCTGGGGGTCTACCTAGGTCCATGCAATTGATTAGGAAGAAAGATCAGGAAAATCATTAAGATGGAAGGGAGGTTTACCACAGAATACCTAAAGCAACTCCACAGAATATTTTTCATCTCCAGAGAAATAGATCGCCTTGAACGAGAATTCATCAAGCAAGGCATAGCACATTTTCACGTCTCGGGCGCCGGACATGAGTCGACGGCGTTGCTCAACGAATTCCTTCAGGACGACGACTGGCTGCACCTGCATTATCGTGACAAAGCCCTGATGCTGGCGCGCGGCATGCCCGTTCGCGAGTTCTTTTCCAGCCTGCTTGCGACAGCCAATTCCCACTCCGCCGGCCGCCAGATGAGTGCGCATCTGTCCTCCCGCGCTCTCAACATCACCTCGATCGTCGGCCCCGTCGGCAACAACGCGCTGCATGCGGTCGGTGTCGGCGCGTCCCTGAAAGACAAGCCGGGGATGCCGATCGCCATCTGCTGCGTCGGCGATGGCACCACGCAGCAAGGCGAGTTCCTCGAGGCCGTTGCGGAAGCGGTGCGCAGCCAATACCCCGTCGTCTTCGTCATCGAGGACAACAGCTTCTCCATTTCGACGCGCACGAGCAGGCAGACCTTCTTCGATCTGCCAGGCGGCCCCGCCCCCTCCTTCTTTGGTATCGACATCATCCGCACCGAGGGCGATGACCTGGCGGCATCGCGTGAGGCTTTCCGCAAGGCCGTCCGCCACAGCCGCGACAAGCGTACGCCAAGCATCGTGCTTCTGAACGTCGAACGCCTTTCCGACCACACCAACGCCGACGATCAGAAAACCTATCGCACCCTCCTCGAAATCGAAGCCGGCTCCTCGCGCGACCCGCTGCCGAGCCTGCGGGCAATGCTGCAGGCGGCGGGTGTCGACGCCGATGCGCTTCGGGAGATCGAACAGGAGCTGGTTGCGGAAGTGCAGGCGGAAGCCGCCCTTGCCCGTAAGGAAGACGCTCCGAAGGTCGAGCCAGAAGCCAAGGCTCCCTATCCCGCGTCCTTTGATAAGAAGGCCGAATATCGCGGCAACGAGAACGCATCGACACTGACGATGCGCGAAGCCCTGAATGCCGTCCTCGACAAACAGCTGGCCGCCAATCCCGAGGTCGTTCTCTTCGGGCAGGATATCGAAGACCCGAAAGGCGACGTTTTCGGCGTGACCCGCGGCCTCAGCACCAGCTATCCCGATCGGGTGCGCAATGCCGCGCTCAGCGAATCCACCATCGTCGGCACGGCCGTCGGCCGCGCACTGGCCGGTCAGCGTCCCGTCGCCTTCCTGCAGTTCGCCGATTTCCTGCCGCTCGCCTATAATCAGATCGTCTCGGAAATGGGCAGCATGTTCTGGCGCACAGGAGGCGCGTGGGAGGCTCCTGTCATCCTGATGGTAAGCTGCGGCGGCTACAAGCCCGGCCTCGGCCCGTTCCACGCTCAGAGCTTCGAGGGAATGCTGGCGCATACGCCCGGCATCGACGTCGTCATGCCTTCCAGCGCCGGCGATGCGGCCGGCCTGCTCAACGCCGCTTTCGAGTCGCGGCGCCCGACAATCTTCCTCTACCCGAAGGCTGTCCTCAACAACTCCGACGGCCGCACCTCCGAGGATATCGGCAAGCATTTCGTCCATCCCGGCTTGTCGCGCCATGTCGCGCGCGGCCGCGACATCACGCTCGTCAGCTACGGCAACACCGTTTCGCTTTGCGCCAATGCCGCAAGCGCCTTCGAGGCTCAGGGCTTTTCCGTCGAGGTGATCGATCTGCGTTCGATTTCGCCCTGGGACGAGAAGGAAGTGCTGGCGAGCGCAAGGCGCACCCGCCGTCTGATCGTCGTCCACGAGGACAACCGCACCGTCGGTATGGGCGCGGAAATCGTCGCAACCGTCGCCGAAAAGACCGATGTGCCCGTCGTGGTGCGCCGGCTTGCCCGCTCCGACGCGCACATCCCCTTTAATTTCCGCAATCAGCTCGAGACGCTGCCCTCCTACCGCAAGCTGGTGGATCTGATGGCTGAGGTGCTTGAATGCGAGGTCACCTGGCACGAAGAGGACGATAGCGGCCCGACGGCAGCCATCAAGGCGATCGGCTCCGGCCCTGCCGACGAAAACGTCCTCGTGACGGATCTGCTCGTCAAACCCGGCGACAAGATAGAAGTCGGCCAGCTCGTCGCCGTCGTCGAGGCGACGAAGGCTTCGGTCGAAATCTGCGCCAATATAGGCGGCGTCGTGCAGGAGGTCTTCGCCACGATCGGCGACCAGATCGCCACCGACAGTCCGCTTCTGACCGTCGATGCCAACCGCGATCTCAGCGAACAGAATTTTGCGCTCGCCTCCGAAATTCAGAACAAGTTCGTGCTGCGGCGGCTGAAGTCGCATGTCATCCAGACGCTGCGCCGCCATACCGGCAGCTTTTCCGAGATCGCCATCAACGGCATCGGCTTCGCGACCGGCGCCCGCCGTGTCACCAACGAAGAGATCATCCATAATTGGCCGAACCGGCGCGCTGACGAAATCCTCGCGCTGACGGGCATCAAGAGCCGCTTCTGGGTCGGACCCGACGAAGGCACGCTGAGCCTCGCCACGAAGGCGGCGCGCGATCTTCTCAAGCAGAACCGGATATCGATCCACGATATCGACCTGGTGATTGCCGCCACCGGCACACCCGATATTGCCACACCTTCGCTGGCAAGCCGCGTCGCGGTTGCCGTCGCCGAAGATGGCGTCCGGCCCTCGCTTGCCGCCTATGACATGGGTGCCGCCTGCTCCGGCTATCTCTATGCCCTGCAGCAAGCCTATGATTTCATTGCCCAGCAGAACGACGCCAAGGTGCTGATCATCACTTCGGAAGTTCTGTCGCCGCTGCTCGACATGAACGATTTCGCCACGGCAATCCTCTTCGGCGACGCGGCGACGGCAAGCCTCGTGACCAGCCGCGACATGGCGCGCAACCCGCTCTTCACCGCGAGCCGCCCGATCGTCAGCGGCCGGCCGGAGCCGGGAGACCTGCTCTACGTTCCGCTGCCGGATGATGGCGTCATCGCGATGAACGGCCGCTCGGTCTTCACCGAAGCCGTGCATTCAATGACCCGCTCGATCGAAAACGCATGCGTCGATGCTGGCATCGAGCTTGCAAATCTCGATCTCCTGGTGCCACATCAGGCCAACCAGCGCATCATCGACACCATTGCCAAGCGTAGCGGCCGTCCGGCGCTGAGCGTTATCGAGACCTATGGCAACACCAGCTCATCCAGCATTCCGCTTGCCATGCTGCATGTCGCCAACGAACACTCAGAGCCGCTCAATCTCGGCCTGGTAGCCTTCGGCGGCGGCATGACGGCAGGGGCTGCGATCGTGCGGACGGTGAAGTAGCGGCGGTTTGGCCGAATGAGATTCAACCGATCTGGCGGGACGTCAACGCGTTGGGACGCTGCTATCTGAAACCGGCTGCATCGGCTCGCAGAGGAACGGCCGCTCCGTCGATGCGAAGGATTGGAAACTGATCGCGCGCCCGCTTTCAGAGAGCGACCGCATGTGCTGCTGAAAGAAAAGCCTGAGCTCCTTGAAGGTCTCAAATCCGAGAACGTTTGCGACGCGAACGACGGTGGATGGGGAGACCAGACAGGCGCTCGCGACGGAACTGATCGTACCGAAAGCCACAAGGTCTGGCCGAGCAAGAATCGCTCTTGCAACACGCTCCTGTTGTTCGGGAAGCCGCAACCCCGCCGCCACAATCATCGCCTTCAGCTCGTTGACGCTTTCCGGCCTTTTCAATGAGGTCATGAAAATGACTCCCATTGCTGGAGAAAGCCGCGCCGGAGGCCGGCGCAGCTCGCGTCATCACAGTATGGCGACGGGCTGCCTCCTGGAGACGGACTCGATGCAGGCCAATGCGATCGCCAGCGCATTGCGGGCGTCCAAACCCGTCGGAGCGTCCTTGAACTCACCGGTCCTGACCGAGCTGACGAAGGACGCGAGCTGGGCGGTGTAGCCGTGGACGAAGTGATCGGTATCGCGCCGCCAGGTGTCGTTAGAGACACCGTCCTTGTCGAAAAGCGTCATGCTCGAACGGCGCACGTCGCCCATGGTCACCATACCGCCAGAACCGAAGACTTCACCGCGGATATCGTAACCGTAGAGAGCGGAGAAATTCGCCTCTGCGACGGCGATGGAGCCGTTGTCGAAGCGGATGTTCACGACGGCGGTATCGAGGAAGCCCTTTTCCCTGGCATCGGGGCGCACAAGCGCATCCGCCATCGCGAAAACTTCAACGGGCTCGGCTCCGGAATTTAGCCACAGCAGCGTGTCGAAGTCGTGGATGAGGGTCTCATAGAAGATGGTCCAGAGCGGAATCTTGTCGGGATCGACTCCGAACGGCCCCGGATCGCGGGTCAGGGATCGAATGAGCTGCGGCGCACCGATCTTGCCGGCATCGATTGCGGCTCGCCCCTCGGCGAAAGCCTGATCCCAGCGGCGGTTGAAGCCGACCTGAAGCGGCACGCCGGCTGAGCGCGCGGCGGCAATGGCGCGATCGGCATCCTCAAGCGTCAACGCCATCGGCTTTTCGCAGAAGATCGCCTTGCCCGCCTCGGCCGCCTGAACGAGGACGTTGGTGTGGAATCGGGCGGGCGTGGCGATGATCACGGCATCGAGGCCGGGATGTGCGAGAAGGTCCGCAACGTCGGTGTAGGAAGCGTCGATGCCGAGTTTATCTGCAAGTTTCGCAGCGGCACCGGCTGCCGGATCGGCAATGGCGACGAGTTCGGCGTCGACCAGCCGCCTGGCGACGGTTTCGCCGTGGAACGAGCCGATGCGACCAGCACCGATGAGGCCGACATTGACGGCTTTGATCTTGGGCATGGAGTTTGTCCTGTAGGGTTATGGTGTCAGATTGTGAATGCCGTGCGGAATGCGGAGAGAGCTTCGTCGGCGTCGCCGGCAGCCCAGGCTTCCATGCCGATCGGGCCGGCGTAACCCATCGCTTTCAGTGCCTTCGCGATACCGTTCCAGTTGACCTCGCCAGTACCCGGCTCGCAGCGGCCCGGCACGTCAGCAACCTGAATTTCTCCGATCCAGGGCAGGCATTTGCGGCAAAGCTCGATCAGATTTCCTTCGCCGATCTGCGCATGATAAAGATCGAGGTTGAGGCGCAGCCGCGGATGGTCGACACTGGAAACAAGCGCCAGCGTGTCCTCCGCGCGGCCAAAGGGCACGCCGGGGTGATCGACGGGCAAGTTCAGGTTTTCAAACGTGAAGACGACGTCTTCCGCTTCGGCCAGGTCGACGATCCGGCGAAGAGTGTCGCGAGCCTTCAGCCACATCGCACCCGTGACGACTTCGATCGGTTGCACTGGAAGGCCGCGATCACCAAGACCGGTGCCATGGAGGTTCAGTCGCTGGACACCGAGGCGCTTGCCGACCCGGGCAGTTTCACGCGCCGTTCTTAGAAGTTCGTCGGCGCCGTCATCATCGGTCAGACGGCCTGTAAGATAGCCATTCATGATGGTGAAGGTCGCGCCGGTCGCCTCCAGCTTGCTGATGTCGTGTTCCGGCCAGTTCCACAGGCCGACGCCGAAGCCCAGTTCCTTGAGGCGGGACGCACGCCATTCGATCGGCCTGTCGCGCCACAGCATCTCGGCACAGGCCGCCAAAGGGAAGAAAGTCGTGGGAGCAGTCATAAGTGTTACCTTGTTGATGGGTATGAATATCCGCGGCGCGGGAGCGACGGACCGAATTGCCGTTCCGGAATGTTCAATCAGATGGTTCCGCCGAGCTCCTCCGAGAGGGACTGTAGTTCCTTGCCGCCGGCCATCAGGTTCTGAAGACCGTCCAGATCGATTTCGTTCTTGGCGAAGGTCCCGAGCGTCTTTCCGCGGTTGAGTGCAGTGAACCGGTTGCCCACCGCATAAGCGTGGCGGACGTTGTGCGTGATGAAGATGACGCCGAGCCCTTTGCTGCGGACCTGGTCGATGTACTTCAGGACCATCGAGGTCTGAGCAACGCCGAGCGCAGAGGTCGGCTCGTCGAGAATGAGGATTTTCGCGCCGAAATAGACAGCGCGGGCGATGGCAACACATTGGCGCTCACCACCGGATAGCGTGCCGACCGCCTGATCCGGCTCGCGGACATCGATGCCGATCTTGCGCATCTCGTCGCGCGTGACGTTATTGGCGAAGTCCATGTCCATGTATTTGAAAGGTCCGAATCCCTTCAAGGGTTCGCGTCCCATGAAGAAGTTTCGGGTCACCGACATCAGCGGGATCATCGCCAAATCCTGATAGACCGTAGCAATCCCGGCATCGAGAGCATCACGCGGACCGCCGAAGGCGCGCGGCTGCCCCTCGACCAGGAACTCTCCCGACGTCGGCTTGAACACGCCCGACAACGTATTGATCAAGGTCGACTTGCCCGCTCCGTTGTCTCCTAAAAGACAGAGGACTTCGCCGGAGTTGACACTCAACGAGATGCCGTTGAGCGCAATGATGGAACCGAAATGCTTCACGAGGTTCTTGACCTCGACGAGTGGCGTCTGAGGCGTGCTCATCAGCGTTCTCCCGTCACGCGCTTGCGGATGACATTATTGAAGATGACCGCGGTCAGCAGCATGCCGCCGAGGAAGACGAGATACCAATCCTGATCGATCGAGGTGTAGGTCAGTCCGATCAGCACCATGCCGAAGACGATGGAGCCGAAGAATGCACCGATCGCCGAACCATAGCCGCCGGTCAGGAGGCAGCCGCCGATGACGGCCGCAATGATTGCCTCGAACTCCTTCTGAAAGCCGCGGCGTGCATCGGTCGAACCCGCATCGAGCACGGTCAGGATTGCGACGAGAGTGGCGCACATGGCGGTGACGATGAAGAGCGTCGTCTTGACGCGGGCGACCGGGACACCGGATTTGCGGGCGGCGCGCGGATCGCCGCCGGAAGCAAAGATCCAGTTACCGAAGCGTGTCCGCAAGAGGACCCATGTGGCTGCTAGCGCGATCAGGATGAACCACAGGATTTCGACGGGAATGCCCGGAACCTTCGGCGCTCCGCTGGGAAACGTCTCGATGATGCCCTGGCTCCCGAGCCAGGAGAACAGTCCGGTAAACGCATCGCCTGAGAAGATCGGCGCAAGCGGACTGTCGGCGGCTGCTTCCTTCATGCCTCGAAGCTGCGTCGCGCCGCCGCTCGCCCATTTCAGCCCAACCAGCGTCAGGCCGCGCAGGATGAACAGGAAGGCAAGCGTGACGATGAACGACGGAAGGCCGGTGTGCATCGTGAGCTGGGCATTGGTGACCCCGATTGCGACGGCGAAGCCCATGGCAATCAGGATCGCGACACTGAGCGGCAGATGCAGAACCACAAGCGCCGTACCGAATACAAGGCCGGCAAAGGCGACCATCGAACCGATCGACAGATCGAATTCGCCACCGATCATCAAGAGAGCAGCACCGATCGCAAGGATTCCGAGCTGGGCGGCCGGGGCCATGAAGTTGATCACGCCGGCCAGCGTGAACATGGCGGGATTGGCGGTGAAGAAAAAGAAGATGGTGACGAGCACCAGTCCAGCGACCGCACCAAGTTCCGGACGCCGCAGCAGCGCGGTCATCGTGGAAACCTTTTTCAGCCGCTCGTCGGACCGGGCCGAAGTCCCGTTCTGTTCGTTGGCCAGCGTCATAGGATCGTTCCTCAGGTTATTCGTTGTCTTTGCGCGCCACGGCATTCAGCAGACGAGCCCCGCAGAAAGACAAAAGTGACGGTTGAGGCAGCTCCCGCCATAGCGGGAACTGCGACGGCTCCGGCTCAGCGGATGCCCTGGGAGGATTTCTCGACGACCTTGGCCGCCGTGTCCTTTTCGACGAAACTCGGACCGGAGGCGACGTTGCCTGCCGGGATCGTGCCGTAACGCGCATTCAATGCCAGGAAGGTCACAGGCAGATAACCCTGAAGGTACGGCTGCTGATCGACGACGAACAACGCCTTGCCGTCGGCCACCGCCTTGAGGAAACCTGCAGACAGGTCGTAGGACGCGACCTTTACCTTGTTGCCGACGCCCATTTTCCCGACGACAGCGACGGCACGTTCGCCGACGAGCGGTGCGGATAAGCCGAGAACGACATCGATCGACGGATCGGAGGTGAGCGCCGCCTGTATCTTGGCTTCGATCTCGGCCGGATCGGCTGTCGTCGGCAACACGGTCACCTTACCGCCTTCGAAGCCTTTTTCCGTTCCCGCGCAGCGCTGATCGAGGGCCGCATTGCCCACTTCCTGATTGACGCACAGAACATGCTTCAGGCCGAGAGACTTCAGTTTTGCACCGACCTTGATGCCGGCCGGAAGTTCGTCCTGGCCGACATGCAGCTTGATGCCGAGTTTTTCGGCTGCGGAGATGCCGGAATTCATGGAGATGACCGGAATGCCGGCGGCGACAGCTTTCTTAATCGCCGGACCTAGGGCATCGGGGTCAGGGTCGGAGACCACGATTCCGGCAGGATTCTGGTTGGCAGCGGCTTCTATGAGCTGGCTCATGGCGACCATGTCGAAGGTTTCCGGCGCACGGTAGTCCACCCGGACATTGCTGTCCTTGCCGGCCTGCATCATGCCGTTCTTGACGATGGACCAGAACGGATCGGATGCCTGGCCGTGCGTAACGGCGATGATCGTCAGTTGGGCCTGCGCTCTTGCAGCCGTTGAACAGGAAACGGCGATCCCTGCCGCCAGAATGCCATAGGCGAGTTTGCTGAGAATAGATTTCATAATGTTCCTCCTCCTTGTGCCGCCCGCTCCTCAGGTCGGCAAAATACGAATGCTACCGGGTGCAAATGTCTTGCTACCGGGTGCAAGCAGGTGCATCATAGGCTTGAATAAGGTAAAAGCAAGCATTCATTTCACCGAAATCGAGAAATGGAATATTTGTTCTATTTTCTCCGGAGGCAGCATGCGAAAGCGAGAGACGGTCAAACGAGCCACGGCAAAGGAAGTTGCGGCCGCCGCCGGCGTGTCAAAATGGACGGTCATCCGAGCGTTTACTCCCGGATCGTCCATCACGGAGGAAAGCAAGCGGCGCGTCATGGAGGCGGCAGCGGCGTTGAACTATTCGCCCAATCTTCTCGCACGAAGCCTCGCGACGAACTCAACGCGGCAGGTCGCCGTCTTCGTCGACGACTTTGCCAATCCGCAAAAGCTGCCCGTTCTGGAAACGCTGACGGAGCAGCTGCAAGCCGCAGGGCTCGTCGCCATGCTGATCAATATCAACAACCACTTCGACCATGTGCATGCATTGCTGCATGCAGACCAACGTCAGGTCGATGCCGTCATTCTCTTCGGCACCGCGTTTCGTGACGAGACCCTGACGGACCGCCAGCTGGGCCATACCCTGCCGCCCATGTTCGTGCTCGCGCGCGATAGCCAGATCGAGGGCGTGCCGGCGGTAGTCTGCGACGCCGAACTCGCACTGCGGGACATTGTCAACCACCTCTACGAAAAGGGATATCGACGGCCCGCCTTCATGAGCGGCGCTACGGCACTATCGACCGCACTTCGCCGCAAGCAGCACTTTACCGAATTCTGGGCGGAAAAGGGCATCGAGGTTGTGGACTATCTTTCGGCTGAAAAATACAGCGCCGAAGCCGGGGCGATTTCCGTTCGAAACTACCTCTCCGTAACCGCTGCAGCAGATCGTGCCGACGTTCTGATGTGCGAGAACGATATCCTGGCCTTCGGAGCGATGGATGAGATCAGAGGAAAATTCGGCCTCCGCATCCCCGAGGAGATCGCGATCGTCGGCTTCGACAATTACGAACTCGGTGGGTCGCACGCCTACAGCCTCACCACCTATGAACAGCCCCGACACGAAATGGTTCGGGCGATCATTGCCATGATCCTCGGAACCGTTGAAGCCGAAACCGTCACGTTGCCTGGTAAATTGGTTATTCGAAATTCGACATGAGCGCCTTTCGTAACAAGCGATGGGTTGTTGGCAGCGAGGTGTCGCGACACCTCGCAAAATATATCAGCATCAGCCATTTGCCGCCGGTTGCCGACGAAGGTGCGGAGCCAAGCGATGCCAAAGGCGATGACATCTGGTGGTTTCGGCAAGGCTTGAAAGCGCGCCCCTCACTTGCCGAAGCCGAATGTCTTGCGCAAACTCTTATCGACTGCATTCGCCGGCATGAATCTGCGCAAGCGGCTGAGAAGCGTCGCGTTGCCGCCAGCCGGTTGGCGCATGCGGTACGGACCGTTGATGGCGGCCAGGATTTTCGCTGCGACAGCCTGCGGTGACGGTGCTGATTTGATCTGCGCCTGAACCGTCTCGATGGTCGCGTAGGCCTGCGTTTCATAGACGCCCAAGGGGGCCTCGGTATGTGCCGCGTTTACGTCGAGCCTCGTGTTGGTGAAGGTGGGTTCGAGCAGCACGACCCTGACGTTGAACTCGCGGATTTCGTGGTCCAGCGACTCCGACAGCCCCTCAAGCGCATGCTTGCTGCTGGCATAAAGCCCCATGAATGGCGCTGGCAGGAAGCCCAAGACCGAGCTGACATTGATGATGAGCCCGCTACGGGCGGCACGCATGGATGGCAGAGCGGCCCGTATCATGCGCAATGGGCCGAACACGTTGGTATCGAATACTCTTTGAGCTTCCGCGGTCGAGGTATTCTCGACGGGGCCGATCAGCGAAACGCCGGCATTGTTGATCAGAACGTCGATCTTGCCTGCTTCGGACAAAACCCATTCCACAAAGTTCGTAACCGATGTGTCGTCGTTGACGTCAACGGTTCCGAAACGCACGCCGGGGATTGAATTGGCGCGGTTCGGGTTGCGAACGCCCCCAAACACCTTGAAGCCGTTTTGCGCGAGAAGGCGCGCAGCGGCCTCGCCTATTCCGGATGATGCGCCGGTGATAACGACGACTTTCTGATTGGACATGCATGCTCCTGAGGTTTGTGCGAACGAGTGCTAGGAAGCTTTCGGCGGGATGGGATTTTTGTTCCTTTATCCGGTGGGGATCCCGCATTTTGCTTCGCACACATTCAGTTAGATTTCGATCGCAATCTAACTTGATTTTGGATGTCGAGCAACATATAAAATGAGGCTGTAATTGCTTTGGGAGAATTTTGATTGAGGTGATGCGCTGGAGCGTGCCGGGGTTCGGCGGCCGGAGAGGCGTGGGCAAGACCGCTCAGTCGATTGATGACAGCCGCAGCATCGCCAACGTGCTTAGCGCCACCATGGATTATGTTCGCGGCCGCGATCTGTGCGGCACGCTATGATGAACGATGGACGATCGAGCAAACGAGGAGCGGTTCTTTGCCGGACACTACGCTGATGAATGGTTTGGAGTTTGTGACGGCGCTTTCGCAGGGGACCCTCCCCCGCCCACCGATGGCAGATCTGCTGCCATTCACACTTCTTCCACCCGAGGACGGTCACGTCGAGCTTCTCGCCAAGCCAGAAGCACGTTTTCTCAATATGATGAAGACGGTCCACGGCGGATGGATCATGACGATGCTCGACACCTCCATGTCGCTTGCCGCGCAAACAACGTTGACGCCCGGCGAAATCTGCCCTTCGCAAGAAACTTCCGTCAAGTTCATACGTCCGATTTCTGCCGACTGCGACGAATTGAGGGTCACCGGAAAGGTGATCTCTCGCAGCCGGACAGTCATCACTTTAGAGGGCAGGATCGAAAGCCTTCAAGGCAAGCTCCACGCCCACGGCACGTCAACCTGCTTGATCGTTCGGCCCGGACCATGAAGGTCGAGTAGGTATTGGCCGTTTGAGCACGCCGCGACGGATCGTTGCTACGCATTTGCAACGATTTTACCGAAGGACCGCGCCGAGATGCGAAAAAGCGAAGGTGGAAACACTCAACGACTTAGAGCGTGATGCCGAAAAGTGCAGGCGGCTTTCGGGCGACATCGCGCTCTACTTCTTTGATTCTGGAGCGGATTCAGATTTTAGGTCGAACAGACCTAAAATCATCCGGCTCTAATGCCTCATGACGGCGGTTCCAGCGCGGTTGCGGGAAACGATTTCGTCGTTGGTCAAGCCACCGCCGGCTGCCATGAACTCCTTGATCAGGGAATCGCGATTTTCGGCTGCGCGAGACCGATCCGCAAATAGCAGTGCTTCTTTCAATTCGGCTTCCGAAAGTTCTGTACAATAGGCAGGGGTGCCGGGTTGTTGACGCCATGATTCCGAAAGCGCACCTGAATCCACGGCATCGAAACCGGTCGCCTCCACCAGCGTCATCGCGATCCCCTTCGTCTTGGGATCATCGCCTGCAACCGGGAGGGCGATACGCTCATTTTCTCCTTGGCGCCGGCCTTTCTCCGCCAATGTTAACGCCAAGGCCGCGTTCCATGCTTTGACGAGCGGGCGGCCAATTTGCTCACTTACCCAAACGCTTTCCGGCATACCACCATCCACTTTTGCGATCGCGCCGTCGCGGAACGGATAATAGTTCGAGGTGTCGATCACGACGACGTCGTCAGGCACATCATGGAAGAGTTCAGCAAGATCGGAATAGTTTCGGAAGGGGATCGACAGTACGATCACCTCGACGTTACGAACTGCTTCTTCCTTTGAAACTGCGACTGCACCCACATCACGGGCAAGATCACGGATCGTCTCTGGACCCTTGGAGTTTGCAAGTTTGACCTTGTGGCCGCTGGCCACAAGTTTTTTCGCAAGGGTTGCGCCGACGTTTCCGGCCCCAATAATCCCGATTTTCATGGAATGTCCTTTCTGCGAGCTGGGAAGGCGGTTATGGCAACGTTTCGGGGCGAGCGAACCCATGAAGGACATCACGGAGTTCCACCAACCCCTCATCGGTGAGCTGGCAAGCCGTCTTGATCTTGTCCGTGATGGACCAAAGTTCATCGCGTAAGGCTTCGCCTGCTTTCGTCAGATTGATCAACACGCGACGCTCGTCGTCGCGGTCGCGCGTGCGCGTCACCATGCCGGCAGCTTCGAGACGCTTGAGAAGCGGTGTGATCGTTCCGGTGTCCATGTCGAGCGTTGCGCCCAGCTCTCCGACCGCACGTGGCGTTCTTCCATAGAGCTCAAGCATCACGAGATACTGCGGAAACGTCAGTCCAAGCGGCTGCAGAAATGGCTTGTGAAGACGAGCCATTCGATTGGCTGCGCCATAGAGCGCAAAGGAAAGCTGGGTACCCACCTCACGGCGGGAGTTCATCGCATTCATCGACATGATTCTTTATCTAGTGCACTTTTATCTAGCACACTAGATAATCGGCATCTCGACGGAATCAAGATGGCTGAGCAGATTTAGGCGTTTATGAGTGCCCTGGAAGCCTCGGCACGTCGCGAGACAGGTTCGCCGAGCGCACGCATGATGAAACGAATTTGGGCGTTGACCGACGCAGCAATCTCGTCTTCCTTCTGGAAGCATTGCGCGACCAGGACAGGGTGGGAAAACGGCAGGAACGCCGTGACCACTCTTTTTGCGGCATCGGCGATGTTTTCAACTTGGAATTCACCCGATTGCAGGCCCTGGCGGATAATCGCTTCCAGGATCGCCCGCATTCGCTCATTATGCGCATTCATCGCTGCCCAATTTTCGCTCGTAGCAGCGACAAACAGTTCGTGAACGGGTTTTTCTTCCATCAGCGTCCTCCTGCTGTGCCGATGAAGGACGTTCAAAAGTTGGGCGATCTTTTTGCTCGCTGCCGCGTCTGTCCGTGCGATGGAAAAAGCAATTTCATCGCGCTCATTCACGATACGGCCACACACAGCATTGTCGATCGCGGCCCTTGTAGGAAAGAAGCGGTACACGTTCGCCCGGCTTGTACCGAGGTCGGACGCAATGTCTGCAATCGTTGTCTTGCGATGGCCGATCCGGCGAATGTGTTTTTCCGCAATATCCAGGATGCGATCACGCCCTTGCGCTACAATGGCTTCATCCGAAGCCGAGAAATAAGGTCTCTGCTCCTCGAACTCCGGTTCCTGTCGATCGGACGCCCAGTCAGCATCCTGGACCGTCGATGCTGAGCCGTCAGCTTTTTCCTTCACGCCTTGGGCGGTCACGTCAGTACATAGCCGAAACATGATGTCACTCCGCAGCCATAACGCGTTGCAGCTCCGGAGCATTTTGCACTGGATGATGTGCTTCTCCCTTCGTTGGCTTGATGCGGAACCACGTGGCATAGAGAGCGGGAAGAAACAGCAGGATCATTACGGTTCCGACCGCAGTACCGCCGATCAGCGTGTAGGCCATCGACCCCCAGAATACCGAATGGGTGAGAGGGATGAAGGCAAGAACGGCGGCGAGTGCCGTCAGCATGACCGGACGTGTCCGCTGCACCGTCGCCTCGATGACGGCGTGATAGTCGTCGAGACCGGCTGCCTGGTTCTCCTTGATCTGCTCGGTCAGGATCAAGGTGTTGCGCATAAGGATTCCCGCCAGCCCGATCAATCCGAGAATGGCGTTGAAGCCGAACGGCTGATGGAAGAAGAGCAGGACCGGAACCACGCCGGCAAGGCCGAGCGGCCCCGTCAGCATGACCATGGTCATGGTCGACAGGCTGCGGACCTGCAAGACAATGACGATCAGCATGGCGGCAATCATCGCCGGGAAGATCTGGACGAGGGCGACATTGGCCTTCAAGGACTCCTCGATGTTTCCTCCCATCTCGATACGATAGCCGGCCGGAAGCGAGGCGATCAGCGGCTGAAGCGCCTTCATCACCTGCTGCGAAACCTCCGGGGGCTGCGTTGCCTCGTTGATGTCGGAGCGGACGGTAATGACGGGCGTTCGATCGCGTCTTTTCAGGATCGGCTCTTCAAACCGGATTTCCGAGTGGCCGATCTGATCGAGCGGAACCTGCCGGCCATCGCGGCTCATCAGCGAGAAGTCTGCCAATCTTGACGGATCGAGCCTGTTTTCGCCGGCGCTACGCGCGATGACGGGCACGTTGCGGATGTTCTCGCGAACCTGCGTGATCGGAATGCCGCTCAACAGCAATTGCATCTGCTGAGCTGCTTCCGCCGGCGAAAGACCGATGAGACTCAACCGATCCTGATCGGGAACGAAACGCAGCACGGGCGTGCGGTTACCCCAGTCGCGGTTTGCCTGCCGGACATCCGGTATGCCCTTCATGACATCGAGAGCCTTCTCCGAAATCTGGTACAACTGCTTGGGATCGGGCCCCATGATGCGGAACTCGACCGGGAATGGCGTGTAGGGACCGAAGACGAGCTGCGTAACACGAACGTAGGCTTCCGGAGCGAGCCCGTCTGACACAGCAGTGCGAAGGCGTTGCTTCAGGGCTTCGCGGGCCTCGGCGTCCGGCGTCAGCACGACGATCTTGGCAAAGGATGGGTCCGGCAATTCCGGCGCCATCGCGAAGAAGAAGCGAGGAGCGCCCTGCCCTACATAGCTCGTGACGGTCTTAGCCTCCGGTTGTTTCTGCAGCCATCCTTCGAGCTTTTCGACCGTCGCCGTTGTCGTCTCGATACTGGTGCCCTCGGGCAAGCGGACCTCCACCAGTACTTCGGGGCGGTCCGACGTCGGGAAGAATTGCTGCTTGACCGCTCCCATGCCGACAACGGACACACCCATAGCGATGCCGACCACCGCGCAGGTGACGAACTTGTGCCGCACGGCAAACTCGATCATCCCCCGAAGGCGGCGATAGTTCGGCGTGTCGTAGATGGCGTGATGGCCACCATCGATCGGCTTGATCGCCGGCAGCATCTTCACGCCGAGGTAGGGTGTGAAGACCACGGCGACGATCCAGGAGACGATGAGGGCAAAGCCCACAACCCAGAAGATGTTGCCGGCATATTCGCCGGCGGTCGAGCGGGCAAAGCCGACCGGCATCAGCCCGATGATAGTCACCAGCGTGCCGGACAGCATGGGGGCGGCCGTGTGGCTCCAGGCATAGGCGGCCGCCTTGGTGCGATCCATGCCCTCTTCCATTTTCACCACCATCACCTCGATAGCGATGATGGCATCGTCGACCAGAAGGCCGAGCGCCAGGATGAGCGCCCCAAGCGTGATACGGTCGAAGAACCGGCCGGTCTCCAGCATGATGAGGAAGACGACGGCAAGCGTGAGGGGCACGGCAAGCGCAACGACGATGCCCACGCGCCACCCCAGGCTGATGAGGCTTACGAACAGCACGACGCCAAGCGCCATGGCGAATTTCAGCATGAATTCGCCGACGGCTTCCTGAATGTTGACGGCCTGATCGCTGACCTTGGCGAGCGTCATGCCGAGCGGCAAGGTTCGTGCGATCGCACCGGATCTTTCTTCCAGCGCCCTGCCGAGTTCCAGCCCGTTCCAGCCCTGCTGCATGACGACGCCCAGCATGATGGCCGGTTCGCCATTGTGACGAATGAGATAGGTCGCCGGATCTTCATAGCCACGGCGAATTTCCGCAAAATCCGAGAGCTTCAGCGTGCGTCCGGCTGCGACGATGGGCGTATCGGCGATTGCTTGGATGCTGCCGTAAGCCCCATCGAAGCGGATGAACACCTGCGGGCCGCGCGTATCGATCGATCCCGCCGGCGTCACGGTATTCTGCCGCTGCAAGGCGGCCGCGATGTCCTGTGCCGAAATTCCGAGAGTGGCCAGTTTGGCAAAGGAGAATTCGACAAAGATCTGTTCGGGCCGTTCTCCGAGAATGTTGATCTTCTTGACGCCGGGCACATGCAGAAGGTCCTGGCGGATCACCTCTGCCTGGCGCACGAGGTCGCGCATCGGCATGCCCTTGGCCTTCAGGGCATATAGACCGAAGCTGACGTCGGAATACTCATCGTTGACGAAGGGACCGAGCACGCCCTGGGGCAAGTTGCGTGCCTCGTCTCCAAGCTTCTTTCGAGCCTGGTAGAATTCCTCTTCGACCGCTGTGGGCGGCGTGCTGTCCTTCAGCGTGACGGTCAGGAAGGCATATCCCGGCCGCGTGGTCGTCTCGACACGGTCGTACCAGGTAAGTTCCTGGAGGCGCTTCTCGAGAGGCTCTGCGACAAGATCCTGCATTTCGCGCGCCGTCGCGCCCGGCCACACGGCCGTCACGGTCAAGGTCTTGATGGTGAACGAGGGATCCTCCGCCCGTCCAAGCTTGGCGAAAGCGTAGACGCCGGCCGCAGCCAGCAGCACGATGAAGAAGAGGGTAACGGCTCGCTCGCGAACCGCGAGCGCGGAAAGATTGAAGGTCATTGGTTGGCCGCCTCTGTTTTTTCCGCACGGACGTTCGCACCGTCCTGCAGGAGATGCGCTCCGAGAGCGACGATCGGCTCGCCTGCCTTGAGGCTGGAAACCACCGCGACCTCCTCGCCCATCTTCTCTACCTTCACTTGCCGGAAGTGCACGGTCGATGATTTTTGGTCAAAGACCCACACGCCAGTTCGGCTGCCATCATCAAAAACAGCACCAATCGGCACCGCCGCATGCGCCTGACCGCCATCGCTGGCGATTTTGATCGTCACCGTCGCGCCGAGCGGAGCCGACGCTGCCGCGCCATCCAGAACCCAGCGTGCTTCATAGGTGCGGGTTTGAGGATCGGCGGCATCCGAGATCTGCCGAAGCCGCGCCTTGTCTTGCCGGCTTTCGTTGCCGTAGATGCTGGCCTCTGCAACGTCCCCAATCTGGGGCCGAACGGATTCCGGAAGCCAGACCACGGCCTCGCGAGGTCCGGCTTGGGCGAGCCGGATGACCGTCTGTCCAGCCGCGACCACTTGCCCCGGCTCTCCGAGCGTTTCGACCACGGTGCCATCAGTATCGGCGATCAGCAGTGAATAAGTTGCCGCATTTTCGGCGACGCTTGCATCGGCCTGCGCTGCGGCAAGTTGTGCAGTTGCGGTGTCCAGGGCTGCTTTTGCCTGTTCATAGCGCTGCGGAGAAGCGGCCGCCAATCCGTTTTTCACCAAAGCGGCGTAGCGTCTCTCGTCAGCTTGCGCCTGGGTGAGGACGGCTTGAGCCGCAGCGACCGCGTTGCGTTTTGCGGCAAGCGCCAGACGCAGGTCGGTCTCGTCGATGCGCATCAAAGGCTGACCGGCTTTCACCTGCTGGCCGACGTCAACATAACGCTCTATGATCTTGCCGGGCACCCGAAATCCGAGGTTGCTTTGCACCCGAGCGGCGATCGTGCCGGTGAAGGTGCGTATCATCGTCTCCGGCCTCTTTGCATCCACCAAACTGACGAGTGGCGGCGCCACGCGGGGGTCCGCGGCTTGCGCCTTTCCTTCCGAAGATTCGGCAAGGAGAACGAAGGTAGTGGCGCCAACGGCCGCCAATATGCCGACGGAGGCGAGGAGAATTTTGCGATTCATGTCATTTGACCCTTGTTGACGGGCGCAGCAGTTAAATTAGATTGTGATCTAACTCTAAATGTGCTATAGATGTCAAGTGAAATCTAAATGGAGATCGATATGAGAGTCAGTCGGGCTCAGGCAGAGGCAAATCGCGAAGCGGTCATCAACGCGGCAAGCCGGCTCTTCCGGGAGCATGGATTCGACGGGATCGGGCTGAAGGACCTGATGAAGGGCGCCGGTCTTACCCAAGGCGCTTTTTACAAACAATTCGCGTCGAAGGACGATCTTGCCGCGCTTGCATCGAGGCGCGCTCTGGAAAGCGCCACAAGACGATGGTCGAGCGCGGCCGCAGACGCCTCCGACCCCTTGGAAGCGGTCATGGCATTCTATCTCTCCAAGGATCACAAAGGAGAGATGGCGGAAGGTTGCCCCCTGGTGGCGCTGGGAGCGGATGCGGCTCGGCAAAGCAGGGAAGTCAGGCGCCCGTTTGAAGATGGCATTCGAGCTCACTTCGAGGTGCTGGATGAACTGATGGGTGATGCCGGCGGCGCAAGTCCGAGCGATAAGGCGATGGCGATTCTGTCTTTGATGGTCGGTGCCGTTACGCTTTCCCGTATCATCGAGGATGAGAAGCTGTCGCAGGGCGTACTCGACGCGGCCACTGGTGAAGTCAGGCGTATCGCGCATCGCGACGATGTTGCCTGAAGGCTATGTCGGCTCGGGAGCCGGCACTGACATCGGCCGAGATCTAGCTGCCGGCGGTGTGGGGTGAGAGCGTTCTTGGACCTTTGAGGAATTACAGGTTTTGAGAGCAGGCCCTGACCCATTGTCGGTCGGGACGCTGATTGCATGCCTATTCCTGAAGAAGGCAGGTGGAAAACAGATGCGTCGTATTGTTGTTACGGGTATGGGGGCCATCAGTCCCCTTGGAGCGAACGTTTATATGTCCTGGTCGCGCCTTCTGGCCGGCAAAAGCGGCATTCGGCGACTGAGTGACGATGTGGTCGGAGATCTGCCTTCGAAAATCGGAGGCGTGGTCCCCTCTCTCGCCGAAGATCCCGAGGGAGGCTTCGATCTGGATACGATCATGCCGCCAAAGGATCAACGCAAGGTCGACCGGTTCATCATTTTCGCGCTGGCGGCCGCGGAAGAGGCGCTGACGCAAGCGAACTGGAGGCCGGCGTCGGATGAAGACAGGCTGAGAACCGCGACGATCATCGCGTCCGGCATCGGTGGCTTTCCGGCAATAACCGAGGCCGTCCGCACCGTCGATCAACGCGGTGTGCGCCGCCTCTCGCCCTTCACCATTCCGTCCTTCCTGGTCAATCTCGCAGCCGGACAAGTCTCAATCCGCCACGGCTTCAAAGGTCCACTTGGCGCGCCCGTGACGGCATGCGCCGCTGGCGTTCAAGCCATCGGCGATGCCGCCAGGCTTATTCGATCCAATGAAGCCGACATTGCCGTTTGCGGCGGAACGGAAGCCTGCATGAACATCGTCAGCCTTGGCGGTTTCGCCGCAGCAAGATCGCTGTCGACCGGTTTCAACGAAACGCCGAGCAAGGCCTCGCGTCCCTTCGACGCCTCGCGTGACGGCTTCGTCATGGGCGAAGGGGCAGGCATACTCGTCATCGAAGCACTGAGCCACGCTCTTGCTCGCGGTGCCACCCCGATTGCCGAACTCGTCGGATACGGGACGACGGCCGACGCCCACCACATCACCTACGGTCCCGAAGATGGAAACGGGGCGCTGAGAGCAATGGAGCTTGCCATCGCGCAAGCCGGCGTGGCCCCTCATGAAGTGGGTCATCTGAACGCGCATGCCACTTCGACACCGGTGGGCGATCTCGGAGAAATCAGGGCTATCAAGAGCTTGTTTGGCGATGGAAAATCTGTCGCAGTGAGTGGAACGAAGTCGGCAACGGGACACTTGCTCGGTGCAGCCGGGGGGCTGGAAGCAATCTTCACGATCTTGGCCCTCAAGAACCAGATCGCACCACCGACCCTGAACTTGAGTATTCCGGATCCGGAAGCGACCGGAATCGATTTCGTCGCAAATGAAGCACGCCGCATGGACGCTGAATACGCGATATCCAACGGCTTCGGTTTTGGCGGTGTCAATGCCAGCGCACTTTTCCGGCGCTGGCCGGCGCAAAGCCGTCGACGGATATCCTCCTTCGGCTGATGGTTTCTCACCGCATCATGAAACCTTTATCTTTGCCCAGGAGCTGATCTTCCATGAAACCGACGGAGGTTACCATCCGGAACATAACGCACCTCAGGCCGAGGATTGCCGTCATTGGCGTCGGCGGCGGCGGTGGCAATGCTGTCAACAATATGATCGCGCAGAATCTCAAGGGGGTCGAATTCATCGTTGCGAACACCGATGCCCAGGCTCTGTCGATGTCAATGGCGCCGCGGCTTGTCCAGCTCGGCCTGACCGTCACCGAAGGGCTTGGCGCCGGATCCCTCGCGGAGACCGGACAGGCAGCAGCGGAAGAAACTGTCAACGAGATTATGGACCACCTGGCCGGAACACACATGTGTTTTGTCACTGCGGGCATGGGAGGCGGCACTGGAACAGGCGCGGCGCCCGTCATCGCTCAGGCTGCGCGGAAGGCGGGCATGCTGACGGTCGGTGTCGTCACCATGCCATTCGCCTTCGAGGGTACACATCGAATGCGGACGGCACGACAGGGGATTGAGCGTCTCGGCGAAAGCGCCGACACGGTGATCGTAATTCCCAATCAAAACCTTTTCCGCATAGCCGATGCCAAGACAACCTTCGCCGACGCCTTCGAAATGGCCGATCGCGTTCTTCACGCGGGCTTCAGCTCCGTTGTCGATCTGATCGTCAAAGAAGGGTTGATCAACCTGGATTTCGCTGACGTAAGGTCGGTGATGCGCGACATGGGTCGAGCGGTGATGGGCACGGGCGAAGCGGCGGGGACGGCCGCGCCAGAATCGCGGCAGAGGCGGCGGTTGCCAATCCGCTTTTCGACGATACATCGGTCAGGGGGGCGAGAGGACTGCTCGTCTCCATCTCCGGCGGGCTGGACATGACGCTTTTTGACGTTGACGAGGCAGCCACACGTGTCCGCGAGGAGGTCGATGCCGACGCAAACATCGTCGTCGGCGCGACTTTCAACGAAACACTTGAAGGACGACTGCGGGTTTCTGTCGTCGCAACCGGGTTACGGCAGCCGGCAGAAGTGATCTCCCTTTCAGAACGCAGGGCGTGACGCTCTTGTTATCGCCGGGATCAAGCCGGAAGTTGTGTGGCATCCGATTTATTGCAGCGGTCACTGCAAGCCGAAGCTAAATTGGACCTGGAAAACGCGCACCAGCGTCCGGTCAGCTGGAGCCAGTCCATCTAACTCGCAAAAATCGGCTATAGAGTTCCAGGAAATGGTCGCAGCGGTTTTCCGTCCGGAATGCGTCGGGAAATAAGAGCATAGAGCATTTTCGCGATTCGAAGAAAAGCAGAAACGCTCTCGGACGACCAGCTTTGGAAAAGCAATAGCTTGAGGATGGCAACTCAAAAATATGAAGCAAAATTTTTCAATTTTGCTTCATCCTGAATTCAATTGGCCAGGGTTTTATCGAGCTGAACAGCCGATGTGATCAGGGCCTCGGGCGATTTCTGAACGCTTCGGCTTCGGCGTAGAACTTCTTTTCCCATTCCTTGTGATTATCGAGGCCTTCCTTGATGAAGGGCGTGAAGATCGCCAGGTTCATCAGAGCCCAGTTGACGATGCGGGCCGGGAATTTCAGCGGCTTTACGAAATCGACGAAGAGCACCACGCGGGTCTTGTCGGAATGGTTCCAGGCTTCGTGCTCATAGGCGTCGTCAAAGATCAGCGCCTTGCCTTCCTGCCAGTGGCAAACCTGCTTGTCGACGCGGATGGCGAGCTTGTCGTTCGGCTCCGGCACGATGAGGCCAAGATGCAGACGCAGCACGCCGTTATAGGGTCCGCGGTGAGCGGGAAGATGCTTGCCCGGCTCGAAGATGGAGAACATCGCCGTCGTCAGGCCGGGAATCTTCTGCACGGCGGCCCAGGTGTTCGGGCACGCCTTGATGTTCTGCTCGGACTTCACGCCGAAACCGAGGAGGAAGAAGGTCTTCCAACGGGTGTCCGTAGAGATGGTCTTCACGTCGGTAGAGATGTCCTGGAAGGTCGGCAGCTCGCTCTGACGCAGCAGCACCTTCTCAAGCTCGGCACGGATCGCCGGATAATCCTTCTCGATCTCGGCCGCCCAGGGGAAGGTCGCGACATCGTAGACCGGCGGGTTGCCGAGCTTTGCATATTTCAAATTGAGGCTTTCGGCCCAGGCGACGATGCCCATGAAGAAGCGCGTCATGACGCTCGGACGATCCATCGGCGTAATGCCGGCCGTACCGAAGGTCTGTTCCGGAGCACGAGATTGGTTGGAAGTGGGAGCAGGTGCACTCAAGGGGCTCTCCGTCATGTCTGTCTTTTGGGCCGTCCGGGAGGAAATCTGCCTTACGGGAATTGCATGGAAATTCCGGAGTGGCAACAGGCTCGAACATCGTTAGTGCTCGCCTGCCGTTCCTGATTGACGCCCGACTCCTTTGTTATGCGATGATCACAATAGGCGATTATATGAGTTGAATAGTCGAATTTCGCAAGAGAGTCCGTTCGCAACGAGCGGTGGTTTGTCGTGGAAGAAATCTCCGGCGATTCTCGAGATGGATTCACCTCAGAATCGGCAAAAATGCGGCGGGATCCGCCGACTCTCCTTCACTGCACAGTTTGAACCTGAATTATTAGCCGGACAACTGCAAGTCCCGCAACCAAAGCCGCGATCGACAGGAAAACCGACAAGGCGACATAGGCAATGGCCGGCATCCACTGTCCGCGCTCCCAGAGCGTGACGCTTTCCAGAGCAAAGGTCGAAAATGTCGTGAATCCACCTAGAACACCTGTCGTCAGAAACAACCGCACCTCCTGCGGCATACCGCCGCGAAAGGCGAAATATTCCGTCAGCAGCCCCATGGCGAATGCCCCAAGGACATTGACGATGAGCGTGCCGAACGGAAATTCTATTCCGAGCAGACGTGCGGCGACCTCGTTGAGACCGAGGCGGAACGCGCCGCCCAATCCAGCTCCGAGAAACACGACAAGATAGAGCACGACAACCTCCAGCCGTCCTTGCGTCAAACCTTTTCCATCTTATGGATATTTTCCCGCCGCATCTGCAAGCCGTGCTTGCGAATATGACGAAGCGGCACATCGGCAGCGATGTTGCCGGAAGCAGCACTCTTCGCGATGCCGAGACGCTGCGATAGATAAATGCTGGTGTGGCCGCTGCAGATATAGGCAAGGAAGCAGGCGACGGCGAGATAGACGGTATGCGTCGCGCCGAAGAGCTCGATGCCCATGATCATGCAGGCAAGCGGCGTATTGGTGGCGCCGGCAAAGACGGCAACAAAGCCCAACCCGGCGAAGAGATCGGCCGGCGCGCCGAGAATGGCCGCAAGCGCATTGCCGAGCGCGGCTCCGATGAAGAACAACGGCGTCACCTCGCCGCCCTTGAAGCCGGCGCTGAGCGTCACGATCGTGAAGACCGCCTTCCAGAACCAGCTCCAATAGTCGATATGGGCAGGATCGAAGAAACCGATGATCGTCGCATCGCCCGTGTTGGGGGACCAGACGCCAAGCCCAAGATATTGTCGCGTGCCGAGCAGATAGACGAGGCCGATGAGGATCGCGCTGGCGATGACGGGCCTGAGCGGCGCATAGGCGCAAAAACGTTTGAATGCCGCCGAGGCGGCATGCGAGACCTCACTGAACGAGCGTGCCATCAGACCGAACAGCACGCCGGCGAAGCCGACCTTGGCGAGCAGCAAGGCATCGAGATGGAACGTACCGGCCGGCGTACCGGCGAGATAGCCGATCCGATACTGGATATGCTCGATCCCCCAGGCATGGCAGGTCCAATCGGCGGCGATCGCCGCCGCAAGGCTGGGGATCAGTGCTTCATACTGCATCCGCCCGATCGTCAAAACCTCTAGAGCGAAGACCGCACCCGCGATCGGCGTGCCGAAGACGGCACCGAAACCGGCTGCTATGCCGGCCATGAGGAGGATGCGGACCTCGGCGTGGCTGAGCCGGAAGACCTTGGCGAAGGCGCTGGCAATGCTGCCGCCGAGCTGCACGGCCGTCCCTTCGCGTCCCGCCGAACCGCCGACCAGATGTGTCAGAACCGTCGAGACCAGAATGAAAGGCGCCATGCGCAGCGGCACGCCGCCGCCGGGCTCGTGGATCTGATCGACGATCAGATTGTTGCCGCCTTCCGAGCCGCGCCCAAAATGCTGGTAGACCAGCACCATCAGGAAGCCGGCGACCGGCATCAGGAAGATCAGCCAGGGATACTCGAAGCGCGTCGCAGTCGCCTTATCGAGGCTCCACAGAAAAAGCGCGCAAAGCGAACCGACGACGGCCGCCATAGGCACGACCAGAACTATCCATTTGAACAGGCTGCGAAATTGCTGAAAGCGATGATGAAAATAGGCGGATGCAGACATCAGTTTGTCCCTCCCGCGAAGCCGATGGACGATCTTCCGGGGACACTGGATAGGAAATATGTGCGGGATAACGGCATGAAAAAAGACACGAACCTACTCCTTTACCCATCGGGCGCGTTGAGTAGGAGTCATCAGCTTCCCTGGAAATGTCAGAGCAGCGGTTCGGCCACGATGGCCCGGCAGAAATCCATTACCGTTGGGCATTCAATATAGAAACAGGGCTACCGCTGTCAATCTGTTGCGGCGAACTGCATCGGATGCAATTTCATCAAACGGCGATGGCGATCATCTCGATCGGCGCGAGCAAACCGCCTTCGACCGACATATTGACGTTGCTGCTCCGCTCACCTGCCCGCGGCCCCATCAGGGTGCGAAATCCCTGGTCCCGTGCCTCGCCTGCTGCTGCCCTGGCGCGCGCTTCATGCACAAGCCGGATTGCCAGGGCGCTGCGATCCTGCTCCTGCTCCACCGCGAAGCCGGCTTCTTCGAGCAGATGACGGTAGACATGGGGGCTGCAGACGAAACTTGTCTCCGGCTCCATCGCCCATGGCATCGGATAGGGCAGCATGCCTTCGCGCATCTGCATGATTTCATAGAGACCAAAACGGCTGCCCGGCTTGAGAATGCGCCTGATCTCCGCAAACAATCGCGCCTTGTCTTCGATGTTCATCCCGACATGGATGAGGGTAGCGCGATCGAAGCTGCCGCTCTCGAAGGGCAGCGCCAAAGCACTTCCCTGCTGAAAGGAGACTTGATCCGCAAGACCGCAACGGACCGTCAGCGAATTGGCAACCCGAACGAATTCCTCGGTCAGATCGATGCCCGATACGGTGCATCCATAGGCATCCGCAAAATGACGGGCGGGGCCGCCGAGCCCCGAGCCGATATCCGCAAGCCTCAGCCCGGCGGCAAGATCAAGATCGCGCGCCAACTCCACCGTGGCCGCATGACGACCCAGATGAAATTCATCCACTCCCGCCAGGTCGCGGATGCGGAGATTGTCGATATCCTTGCCATCGGCCAACAGGGTTTGCAGGATCGCTGTTTCCAGCGATCCGTGCGTGTAGTGGCTGGCAACTTTTTCCTCGGTAAACATGCATGTACTCCCAAGGCTTTGCTTGAAGGTTGCTTACGCCATCAGACCTTCAGCTCACGCCGTTCGACTTCAGTCACCATGGCAAGATCCAGCACGCGCTGCAAGTTGGCCGCGTGGCGGAAGCTCGGGTCCTGGCTGCTGCCGGTCGTCACGGCTTCAGCGAAACGCTGATAGTTGGTCAGGACCGGCGGCACTTCGATGACCTTCCAGGTCGCCGTTTCGGTGTCTTCGCCGAGGCAGCCACGCAATTCGGAACCGTTGGGGCTGTGGGATACTTCCAGGCCACCGCGCTCGCCATAGATGCGCAGTTTCAACTCGTTCAGATGCCCGGTTGCCCAGCGGCTCGCATGCACGACACCGAGCGCGCCGTTGGCGAAATCGACCGCCATGGAGAAGCTGTCGTTCGCGTCAAGCGTATATTCGCCGATCCGCTCGCCGGGCGCCTTCTCGAAGGTCTTCAGGCGCGCGAAGACGTGATCGATATCCGTCGCGGCGCCATAGGCGGCGAAATCACAGATATGGATGCCGATATCGCCGAGAACGCCGTTCGAGCCATGCCCGGTCGACAGACGCCAAAGCCACTTGGACTCACTGCGCCAATCGCCCCAGGCCTTGGAAACGAGCCAGCTCTGCAGGTAGGACGCCTCCACATGCTTGACCGTGCCGATCTCGCCCGAGATCACCATCTCGCGCGCCTTCTGCAGCTGCGCGACATTGCGATAGGTCAGATTGACCATGTTGACGACCCCTGCCCTTTCGGCAGCTTCCGTCATCTCGAGTGCCTTTTCGTAGTTTTCCGCAAGTGGCTTCTCGCAGAGAACATGCTTGCCGGCGGCAAGCAGCGGCAAGGTCGTCGGATGATGAGCCTTGTCCGGCGTGACGTTGGTCGCCGCATCGAACTCGCCCCAGGCCAGCGCCTCGTCGAGCGACGAGAAGCGCTTCTTGATATCGAACGTATCGCAAAAGGCGGTGAGCCTCGTCGCATCCGTATCGACGGCGCCGACGATCTCGACGCCAGGAATGCGGGCAAAATGCTCCACATGGTTCTTAGCCATGCCGCCCGTGCCAACTACTATGAGACGCATATGATACCTCAGCGATAACCGGCTTCGCCGGCCTGGTGCAGTTTCGGGCCGCGCTCGACGATCGGCTCCAGTGCCTTTTCGACCGGCACGTTCGGCGCATCATGGATGCTGGCCTGGGTGCCGAGCGGGTTATGCGCCCACTTCACCGAATTGATCAGAACCTTCTGAATAGTGCCGTTGTGATAGGTCGGATAGGTCTCGTGGCCGGGACGGAAATAGAAGATGTTGCCGGCGCCACGGCGCCAGGTCATGCCCGAACGGAAAACTTCGCCGCCCTGGAACCAAGAGATGAACACAGTTTCCAGCGGCTCCGGAACGGAGAACTGTTCGCCATACATTTCCTCGTTCTCCAGCTCGAAATGCTCGCCGAGGCCGGCTGCAATCGGGTGGCGGGGATTGATGACCCAGAGGCGCTCGCGCTCGCCGGCTTCGCGCCATTTCAGTGCGCAGGGGGTGCCCATCAGGCGTTTGAAGACCTTGGAGAAATGACCCGAATGCAGGACGATGAGGCCCATGCCCTCCCACACGCGCCTGGCCACGCGCTCGACGATCTCGTCCTTGACGGCGCCGTGATCCTTGTGGCCCCACCACAGAAGAACGTCGGTATCCTTCAGGCGGGCCTCGCTGAGACCATGCTCCGGCTCCTGCAGCGTTGCCGTGGTCGCTTGAATGCCGGCATCGGCATTCAGTGCCTTGGCAATGGTGTTGTGCATGCCTTCGGGATAAATCTCGGCGACGACCTTGTTTGTTTGCTCATGAATGTTCTCGCCCCAGACGACGGCACGAATAGTCATTACGGCACTCCTCTAATACCATTGGGATTGAATAGGTTATGCGATCCAAAGCGCTTTGGGAAAGCGCCGTATTTCAAGCCTTCATCAGCCCATTCGCCCCAAGACATAATGGGACCAAAGGGATTTGACAAAGGCAAAAACTGCTATGAACAACACCTCTGTTTTCAGTGCGACACGGATTTTGAAAAGAGGTTGACGACGAGCACGCCGGCGATAATCAGAGCGAGGCCAATGATCGCGGCGAGATCGAGTTTCTGCCGGAAAAGCACCACTCCAACCATGGAAATCAGCACGATTCCGAGCGCACTCCAGATTGCATAGGCAATGCCTACCGGGATGACCCTCAACGTTACCGAAAGGCAATAGAAGGCGGCTGTATAGCAGACTACCAGAACGATCGTCGGACCGAGGCGCGTAAACTGCTGTGACATCTGCAGCGCCGTCGTACCGATCACCTCCAGCACGATCGCAACCAGCAGCATTGCATAGACCGATGCGTTCGCCATTCCAATTTCTCCGATAGAGTTAGAGCCGCGTCAGCTCGATCAGCCGGTCGATCAGCTTTTGGCGGGCGCCTTGGTCCATGTCGTGGCTGCCGAGCAGGTCAGCCAGCCAGATCCCATCGGCCGCCAGCCTGACGATTGCTGCATCCACCGAGGAATCCGTACCGATATATTCCTCGCTGCGCTCGCGCACCCATGCGTGCCATCGCTGCCGCAATTGCGGCTCAGTGAGCAGCACCATCGTTACCTGTGCCCAGTCCTTGCTGCCCTGCGGCTGATCGCGCAGCGCCAGGCAGGCATGCAGGTAACCGCGGGTAAAGCGGCCATGCGGCAGCGGATCGGCGCGCATCGCTTCCTCGATCGCGGCATCCAGCCGCTCCAGGAGGCTGTCGAACAACGCTTCGAGCAGCATGTTCTTGCTGGGGAAATGATGCAGCAGCCCGCCCTTGCTGACGCCGGAGGCGCCGGAAACGGCATCCAGCGTCACCGCTGTCATCCCCTTTTCGGAAGCAAGGCGCGCCGCCACCTCCAGCAATTGCTGGCGGACGAACAAGGGCTGCTTCTTCCTATGGTGCGCAGTGGACATGGCGACATAACATACCAGTTGGACGGTTTCGTCAACGACCTACTTGATCGCCTCTGAAGCTTATCGAATGTGGCTGATCTTTACGTTCCTCCCTCCTTAGTTTACCGAATGATGGGCGGCATCATTCTCATCGAAGATGCTCACCTTCGTTGCATCGACGGTGAAGGCGATCGGGGAGCCGGTGGCAATGGTCGTCATACCGGGATCGGTGCCGATGATCTTCGAGCCGTCCTTGAGCCGGACGTGAACGAGCGACCGGTCGCCCAGACGCTCGACCGTCTCGACCTGACCGCCGATATCGCCCTTCTCCGCTTTCGCAACGACCAGATGCTCCGGACGGATGCCGAGCGTCAGTCCGGAATTCGCAAGGCCATTGAGCGCTATCGCCGTCCTGATGACCGATCCGTCCGGCAGCGCTGCCGTCGCCAGCCCACCTGCCTCGCCAACACCGGCTATGTCGATGAAGTTCATGCCCGGCGATCCGACGAACTGGGCGACATAGCGCGTCGCCGGGCGCGTATAGATCTCGACCGGCGTAGCCACCTGCTCGATCTTCTTGTTGTTCAAGAGCACGATACGGTCGGCAAGCGTCATCGCCTCCACCTGGTCGTGGGTGACGAAGACCATCGTCGCGCCCAGCCGCTCGTGAAGCTGCGCCAGCTCGACGCGTGTGCGGGTGCGAAGGCCCGCATCGAGGTTGGAGAGCGGCTCGTCGAAAAGGAAGACGTCCGGCTCGCGCACGATAGCGCGGCCGATCGCGACACGCTGGCGCTGGCCGCCCGATAATGCCGAGGGTTTGCGATCGAGAAGATGCGGCATTTCCAGGATCTTTGCGGCCTCCTCGATGCGCCTCGCGATCTCCTGCTTGGGCGTTTTGATATTTCTCAAGCCGAAGGACATGTTGTCGCGAACCGTCATATGCGGATAGAGCGCGTAGGATTGGAAGACCATCGACACGCCGCGCTCGCCGGGCGGCAGCTGGTCGACGCGCTTTCCACCGATCCAGATCTCGCCGCTGGTAATCGACTCCAGGCCGGCAATCATCCGCAGCAGCGTCGACTTGCCGCAACCCGAACCGCCGAGGAAGACGACGAACTCGCCGCGCTCGATCGTCAGATCGATGTCGTTCAGAACCTGCACGGCACCGAAATGCTTGGTGAGGGATTTGATATTGATACCTGCCACTTCACGCCTCCCGCGGAAAAATCGAACTTCGTCGGACTTGCTACTCATCGCACCCCATCCGGCCGCGATCGCCGGGATGGGGCTTCCGCATTGGTTATTTGACGGCACCTACGGCGACACCGCGCGTAAGGGTCCGCTGGAAAATCAGGAAGAAGATGATCGTAGGCGTTATGCCCAGCAGCGAGGCCGCGGCAATTGCCGTCGGATCCTGGGTATTGGCTCCCGTCAGCACGCCCATGGCGACGGAGACCGTCTGGTTGTTGTTGGAGACCAGAAAGACCAGGGGAATCAGGAATTCGTTCCAGGTCCAGATGAAGAAGAAGGTCGCAAGCACCGCAAGGGTCGGGCGAAGCACGGGCACGATCACCATCCAAAGGATCTGCCACCGGCTCGCATTGTCGATCTGCGCCGCCTCGATGATCTCGCGCGGAAACGTCGTCAGCACCGAAGACAGAAGATAGGTCCCGAACGCGGTATGCAGCACGCCGATGATCAGGATCACCGAGAACATCGAGTCGAACAGGCCGACCTGCTTGGCCATGTAGTACAGCGGATAGACGAGCGCTTCCTGCGGCGCCATGATCGCGATCAGCAGAATTACCAGCAATGCCTGGCCGCCGCGCACCCGGCCGATGCCGATCGCATAGGCATTGAGCAGGCTGAGGACGACGGCAAGTATGGCCGTGCACGCGCTGATGAAAACACTGTTGAAGAGCTTACGGGGGAAATCGACGGTCGCCCAGAAGTTCTTGAGCGCCGTCAGATCGAAGCTGCGCGGAAAGGCCAGCGGGCCATTGGCGGCGTAGTCCGCAGGCGTCTTAATGGCGTTGAACGCCGCCAGGAAGAACGGAAACAGCGTTCCGGCCAGGAAGACGAGCAGGATCGCCAGGACGATCCAGCGGCCAATCCCCTTCTTCTGGCCATGATGCACCGAAACGGCCTGGGCGGAAATCGAAGACGTGACCGCCATGTCAGTGCCCCCCCTCGGATTGTTTCGATTGCATGCGCAGGAACACGATGCCGAGTATGATGGTCATCACCGTCTGCAGCGTCGCGATGGCCGCGGCATAGCCGACGCGATTCGTCGTGAAGAAATGGTAGTAGGACAAATAGGACGGCACCGTCGTCGCATTGTCAGGCCCGCCCGAGGTCAGAACGTAGATCGGCGCGAAGACCTTGAGAGCCGCGATCAGCGTCGTCAGGGCAACCACGAAAATTTCCGGCATGAGCATCGGGATCGTGATGGAGCGAAAACGTCCGAACCAGCTCGCATTGTCGAGCTCGGCGGCTTCATAGAGCGAAGGGTCGACGCGCGCCAATCCGGACATGAAGACGACCAGACAATAGCCCACCTGCACCCAGACGATCACGGCTGAAACCGCCCAGAGCGCATAAGTGGCATCCCCCAGCCAATTCTTCGCCATGAAATCGAGACCGATCGTCTTCAGCACCGCATTGATGATACCGATCGGATTGAGGATCCATCCCCAGAGAACGCCGGCAGCGGTCAATGGCAGAATCTGCGGCAGATAGAAGCCCGCACGGAAGAAGCTCGACCACGTCTCGCTGAACTGAGCGCTGATATAATCGAACAGCACCGCCGCCAGCAGCAATCCCAAAAGAATGGGCACGATCGTCATCGAGATGATGAAAAGCACCGTATGCTGGATGGATCCCCAGAAGACGGCATCCTGAAGCAGCCTTTGATAGTTTTCCAGACCGACATATCGGGGTGGGATGACACCGCCCTTCCATGTCGTGAAGCTGATCGCGAAATTGGCGATCAAGGGAACGAGCACGACGAGAACAAACCCCAGCGCACCCGGGATCATATAAAGATAGTACCCAGCCCTGCCGGCGCTCTTCGACTTATCCATCGAAATCCTCCAGTCCGATACAGCGAGGCGGCATGAAAGCCGTCTCGCCGTTGTGATTGTCGCCGATGGTGTTTACTGCGCCGCCTGCACGTCGTCGTAAGCCTTCTTCAGGCGCGCTACGAACTGGTCAGGCGTGGTCGAACCGTTTACAAGGCCGGTGGTGGCCTGGATCAGCAGTTCGTAATAGCCCGGAACCGGCCAATCCGGGTAGAAGCCGAGGCCGCCCTTGCTCGAAATCTGGTTGAAGAGCTCGACATTGCGCTTGCCGACCTCGTCGGTGACCGAGGCCGGATCGGCGGCAATGGCAACGCCGCCGAGGTTGGCCTGCATGTTCTGGTTCTCCTTGCTCAGGACAAGATCGATGAACTCATAGGAGAGATCCTTGTTCTTGGCGCTCTTCGGCACCATGAACAGATTGCCGGTCGAACCCACGCTATACTTCGTGGTCGGGAAGATGAACTGGCTCCATTTGAAGTTCTTGATCGAGCTGGCGAAATTGCCGTTGTTCCAGGTGCCGCTGACGAACATCGGCGCCTTGCCGGACGAGAAGAGGTTATCGGCGCCGCCGGTACCCTTCAGGCCGGTCGAATCCTTCGAAATGTAACCCTTGCTCACCCAGTCGGCGATCTTCTGCGCGGCGAACAGGAAAGGCTTGGTGTCGAGCGGCGCCTTGAGACCCTGATAGTTCTTGACCCAGGTGTCGTCAGCCTGCGTCAGCGCCAGCGTATAGACCAGGTGCTGTGCGTTGGAATCTACCGTCCCGTAGGCAAGCGGCGTAATGCCCTTCTTCTTGAATGTATCGAGCGCAGCCTCGAACTCGTTCAGCGTCGTCGGCACTTTCACGCCGTTGGCCTGGAACATGTCGATATTATAGAAAACCGAGACGAATTCGCCATAGACGGGAATGCCGATGATCGGACCGGAACCGTAGATGCCGTTCGCATCGTATTTGCTGAGCTGGCTATTGGTTTCGTTGAGGATCTTGTTCCAGCCCCGCGACTTGAACTGATCGTCGAGCGGCGTCAGCAGCCCCTGCGAAGCGACCAAGCCCGCGGTGGCATTGCCCTTGTTATATTCCAGAACATCAGGCGCCTGATCGGAATTGAGGATGAGGCTGCCTGCCTTCTGCAATTGCTCGAAGGTCTTCTGTTCGAAATTAATCGTGACGTCGGGATGCTTGGCCTTCAGCTCTTCGAGTGCCTTGGTCCATGCCTTGGCCTGCGAAGTATCCGGCAGTTCGAACCACCAGACATTAAATGTTTTGCTCTGGGCTTGCGCCACACTGGCAGCCAACAGAAGCGACATGCCGGCGGAGATCGCCAGCTTCGAAAAAATATTCATATATTCTCCTCCACCATGCGAACCGTGACGGTATCTGTCCGATGACATGGCCCGCGCTGCCATCGGCGTTTTTCCTTCACCTGCACCAAGCGCCCGCCTGCCACATGGGACAAGGAGCGGACGCTCGGCAGTTCCTCCGTTTGGATACCCGTCCTGCCTGAAGCGTCAGCCGCTCCGGG
>NZ_JAUQTZ010000160.1:0-13846 GCF_059803845.1 Rhizobium sp. UFLA01-1127
GGCCGGGTGCGTCTGCCGGAATTGATCTGCGATGGCCTGATGGTAACGACGCCGGCCGGCTCCACGGCCTATAATCTATCGGCCCACGGTCCTATCCTGCCGCTGGAGGCGCCGCTGCTGGCCATGACGCCGGTCAGCGCCTTCCGTCCCCGCCGCTGGCGGGGGGCGCTGCTACCAAACAAGGTCACGGTCGATATCACCGTGCTCGAAGCGGAAAAGCGCCCGGTCAACGCCGCCGCCGACAATGCCGAGGTAAAGTCCGTCCTCGGCGTCCAAATCCGTCAGAGCGAGGATACGACAGCCCGCATTCTTTCCGATCCGGACAGATCATGGTCGGACCGGATCCTTGCGGAACAGTTTTCGGATTGAAGCCGGAATTAACAGCGCATCTGCCATTAAAAAAGCCCCGTTTCCGGGGCTTTTTTCGTTTGAATGGATGCAAACTTATTCGACGTCGTCGATAACGGCGTCGGCAGCACCGCTGATGCGATGCGCAAGGGCTGCCTCCATGAACTCGTTGAGGTCGCCGTCCAGCACATCACCGGGTGCCGTGCTGGAAACGCCGGTACGCAGATCCTTGACCAGCTGGTAGGGCTGGAGGACGTAGGAGCGGATCTGGTGGCCCCAGCCGATATCGGTCTTGGAGGCGGCTTCGGCATTGGCAGCCTCTTCCCGCTTCATCAATTCCGCCTCGTACATGCGGGCGCGCAGCATGTCCCAGGCCTTGGCCCGGTTTTTGTGCTGCGAGCGTTCCTGCTGGCACTGCACGACGATACCCGTCGGGATATGCGTGATGCGCACGGCCGAGTCGGTGGTGTTGACGTGCTGGCCGCCGGCGCCGGACGAACGGTAGGTGTCGATGCGGCAATCGCTTTCGTTGATCTCGATCTGGATCGAGTCGTCGACGACCGGGTAGACCCAGATCGACGAGAACGACGTGTGGCGGCGGGCATTGCTGTCGTAGGGCGAAATGCGCACCAGACGATGCACCCCCGATTCTGTCTTCAGCCAGCCATAGGCATTGTGGCCCTTGACGAGCAGCGTCGCGGACTTGATGCCGGCTTCTTCGCCGTCATGGACTTCCAGCAGCTCCACCTTGAAGCGCTGGCGTTCGGCCCAGCGGGTGTACATGCGCAGAAGCATGTTCGCCCAGTCCTGGCTCTCGGTGCCGCCTGCACCCGAATGGACTTCGAGGTAGGTATCGTTGCTGTCGGCCTCGCCGGAAAGCATGGCCTCCACCTGCCGGCGAGCGGCCTCCGCCTTCAAAACCTTCAGGGCCTCCTCGGCATCGCGCACGATATCGGCATCGCCCTCTTCTTCGCCAAGCTCGATCAGCTCGATATTGTCGGCAAGCTGTTGCTCAAGCGCGCGCACGCCATTGATGCCATCGTCGAGCTGCTGGCGTTCGCGCATCAGCTTCTGCGCTTCGGAAGCATCGTTCCAGAGGGTCGGATCCTCTGCCTTATTATTCAACCAGTCCAGTCGTCTTATCGCCTGATCCCAGTCAAAGATGCCTCCTCAGCAGGGTGATAGCCTGCTTGGTTTCGTCGACAATTTTCTCGATTTCGGCTCTCATGATCCTGCTTCTTCATTTCACCGTTCGATGTGAACGGCCGTCCAATTCAAAGAGTGCTGGTGACATAGATATACATGCCGCTGCTGTAAAGCCCCACGGCATGACGATCGGACAATAGGATAGGGTCAGAAAAGACCGCCCGCGCCGGAGGTAACCGCCTGGTTCGCCTGCGGCGACGTCCTCAGAATTTCCTCTGGCGCGACCTGCGCCGCAGCCTCTCCGCCGCCGATGACCTGCAGGCTGGTGGCCGGACCCGTGCCGGGCTTGAAGGCTTCCATGATCGCATTCGGCTCGCCGGGCTGCGCGGCCATGCCGGTCGCGCGGTTGACGGCGACCATCGTCATGCCGGCCGGAACCTGGAATTTCTCCGGCGCCTCGTCCTTTGTGGCAGCCTGCATGAACTCGTTGAAGATCGGCGCGGCAAGCGCGCCGCCGGTGCCGCCGCGGCCGAGTGTGGCCGGAGTGTCGTAGCCGACGTAGAGGCCGGCAACGAGGCTCGGCGTAAAGCCGACGAACCAGGCATCCTTCTCATCGTTGGTCGTGCCGGTCTTGCCCGCGACATCGGTGTTGAGCTTGATCTTGCCGGCGGCCGTGCCGCGGATGATGACGCCCTGCATCATCGACGTGACCTGATAGGCCGTCATCGGATCGAGCACCTGCTCGCGATTGTCGGCGATGACCGGCTCATCCTGATTCTGCCACGCACTAACGTTGCAGTTGTCGCAGACACGTTCCTCATGCTTGAAGATGGTCTTGCCGTAGCGATCCTGAATGCGGTCGATGAGCGTCGGCTTGATCTGCTTGCCGCCATTGGCGATGACCGAATAGGCCGAAACCATGCGCAGCACCGTCGTTTCGCCGGCACCGAGCGACATGGCGAGCACCGGATTCATATGATCGTAGATGCCGAAGCGCTCGGCATATTCGGCGACCAGCGGCATGCCCATGTCGGACGCGAGACGAACCGTCATCAGATTGCGCGAGTGTTCGATGGCGAAGCGCAGGGTATGGACGCCGCCGCCCTCACCCTCGTAGTTCGTCGGCTTCCAGACGTCGCCGTTGCTGAGCGTGATCTGCAGCGGGTCGTCGAGAATGACCGAAGCCGGCGTATAACCATTGTCCATGGCAGCCGCGTAGACGAAGGGCTTGAAGGACGAACCGGGCTGGCGCTTGGCCTGCGTTGCGCGGTTGAATTCGGATTGCGCGTAGGAGAAGCCGCCGACCATGGCGAGCACGCGGCCGGTATGCGGATCCATGGCAACCAGGCCACCCTGCACTTTCGGCGGCTGACGCAGGCGATAGCTGCTCGAATCGGCACTGCCGGTCTTCTGTACATAAATCACGTCACCGGGGCTCAGGACGCCGCTCGGTGATTTGGCCGACTTACCGCCTGCGGAACGGAAGGCCCAGCGCATGTCGGAAGCAGCGATCGTGCCGCGCTTGCGCTCCGTCGCAACCTTGCCCGCAGCATCGACCCGCGGCTGCAATCCGATATCGACGGCCTGATCGGACACGGAAAGGACGACCGCGACCTGCCATTCCGGCACGTCGCTGAGTGCCGGAACCTTGGCCAGCTCCGCTCCCCAATCCTGCGAGGTCGCAATCTGCTTGATCGGGCCGCGATAGCCGCGACGCTCGTCATAATCGACCAGACCGTCCTGCAATGCCTTGCGGGCTTCGAGCTGCATCTGCGGATCGAGCGACGTGCGCACGGAAAGACCGCCCTCATAGAGGGTCTTTTCGCCATACTGGTCGATCAGCTGGCGGCGAACCTCTTCGGAGAAATAGTCGGAAGCAAAGAGCGACGGACCGCTCTTCGGCGGCACGACGCCGAGCGGCTGCTTCTTTGCCTCTTCGCCGTCGCTCTGACTGACATAGCCATTCTCGACCATGCGATCGATCACCCAGTTGCGGCGGGTGAGCGCCGCTTCGGCGCGGCGGAAGGGATTATAGTTCGAAGGGCCTTTGGGAAGCGACGCGAGGTAAGCCGATTCGGCGATGGTCAGCTCGTTGACCGACTTGTCGAAATAGGTGAGCGCCGCACCGGCGATACCATAGGAATTGAGGCCGAAATAGATCTCGTTCAGGTAAAGCTCGAGGATTTTGTCCTTGCTGTAGGCCTGTTCGATGCGGAAGGAAAGGATCGCTTCCTTGATCTTGCGGTCGAACGTCTGGTCGGCGGACAACAGGAAGTTCTTGGCGACCTGCTGGGTAATCGTGGACGCACCGACGAAGCGGCGACCGGAACCGATATTCTGGAGGTTCACGGCCACGGCGCGGATGAGACCGCCGATATCAACGCCAGGATGATTGTAGAAATTCTTGTCTTCAGCCGAAAGGAACGCCGCCTTGACACGATCGGGAATAGCCTGGATCGGCACGAAAAGCCGGTTTTCCCGTGAATATTCCTTCATCAGCGCGCCGTTGCCGGCATGAATGCGCGTCGTCACCGGCGGCGCGTATTTGGCAAGCACCTCATAGTCGGGAAGTTCCTTTGAGACCACGCTCAGATAGATGGCAGCCGCAGCCGCTACCCCCAGGAACAGGAGGCAGCCGAGCCCAAAGAAATATCCAATCAGTCTGATCATGTGATACTACCGGTGCTTGTTCTTCTTGAGGCACGCGTGCGAGACAATCGCACAATCACGGGCGTTTTGCATGCTCGCGGTGTTAATGCAAGACGGCAGCGAGACAAAGCCGTGAGTCATTCGCGAGCAAATGATACTTCGCTGTAACGGCGGGAATGTGAGCAAAATAGGGCTCGTCTCCGCTATTCCCAGTTTCATTCAGTTCTAATATTTAACGCTGTTACATGGAAGCCACGGCCGCCCGTCACATTTGACCATATCAGCCGCCATTCGCGATGATCGATACGCGATATTGTTTCACCGCCTCCGTCAGCCGGTCGGCCACCTTCTGCCGCCAATCGGGATCGAGCAGCAGCTTTTCGTCCTCCTTGTTGGAGAGAAAGCCGAGCTCGAGGAGGATCGACGGCACATCCGGAGCTGTCAGGACCTGGAAACCGGCGTGGCGATGCGGATTGTTGATCATCGAGATCTGGCCGTTGAACGAGGACAGCACATCCTGCGCCAGCGAAATGGAGAAGGCCTGCGTTTCACGGCGTGTGAGATCCATGAGAATATCGGTGACGGCAGCCGGCTGCGCCTGGGACTCGGCCCCGGCGATCTGATCCGAGTTGTTTTCGCGATCGGCCACTTCGCCGGCGAGCCGGTCCGAAGCCTTGTCCGAGATCGTATAGACGGTCGCGCCGCGAATATCCTTCTGCTTCAGCGTGTCGGCATGCAGCGAGATGAAGAGCGACGCATGATTTTGCCGGGCTATCGTCACGCGCTCCGACAGCGTCAGATACTGATCCTTGTCGCGTGTCAGGAAGGCCTTGATGCCGGACTGCGCGTTCAGCTTGTCGGCCAGCATCTTGGCGAAAGCGAGCGTGATGTCCTTTTCCTGAGTGGTGCCGTCCGTGCCGGTCGCACCCGCATCGATACCGCCATGGCCGGCATCGACGGCGACAAGGAAGGTATTCGGATCCGCCTTCTGCGTCGGCTCGACCGGGCCGACATCCTCAGCGGTGTCCCCGTTCGTCCAGCTTTGCTTTTTCACCAGCTCCGAGAATTGCTCGGCGGGCAGCATCTCGGCATCGAGCACCAGTCGCTGACCCTTGCCGCTTTCATCCGCCTGGACCTTCGCCGCGACCAGCTTCACCGGCTTCTTCGCCGTCAGCACGATACGGGCGCTGTCCGCATCCATCGTGCCGAAACGGATATCCTTGAAGAGGCCGGCAGGCTTGAGATCGCCCGCCGGAAAGCCGAATGCCGTTGCCGGCAGGTCGACGACGATGCGGACCGGATTGTCAAGGTAATGAACGGTGAAGGCTGGCGCTCGATCCATGTCGATGACGATGCGCGTACGAGCTTCGTCGCCTGCTATGCGCGCGCCGTAAGCAAGCAAAGGGTCCGCGGCGGCCATGGGCGCAAATGCCGAAACCGAAACCAGAATCGCCAGAGCGAAGGCCGTTGCCGCAAATCGCAAAACCCTCACGCCACTCTCCGCCACATGCCGCTATCCCTTTGCCAAATGCCCAACGTACCCCATATTTGTTTCGGCGTTGTTTTTGAAGCCCCAATAACAGGAACCAGGTTTGACGTGATGGCCGCATCCGGTGATGCGCCGGGAGACGAATCGGCAAGACACCCTCCCGCATCCTCATCATCCGACGAATCCATCAATATTATGGCATACTTGGCTTTTCCCTTGCTATTGTGACAGATAAAACATACAACGCATATTAGGGTAGAAGTGTTGACGGGATAGAGTCGTCGCAACGGCAGCCGCCTCGAGTACCAGGCGCCAATAAGCGGCATTCATCCGACGTCTGCAGTGCTTCTGCTCCGAATAGTGGATATCTGAATTTCCGGTTTCAGACAGGGAATTCATCGGTGGAGAGCCACCAAACGCTCTTTCTAGAGAGCACATTCATCGGACCCGGTTTGGGTCTAAGGCATAGTCGATCTCGCTTGGTTACGGATGTTACCGCAGCAGCTTTTTCACAAAGTGAACAGACCCCAGGGACGTAAGGCCCCGGCTGCCGTCTGGATGCTGTCATCGCCGAACCACTTGCGACTTTCATTATCCGGTGCAGCAACGGCGGACCGTTTCCAGCTTGTCCCAGCGACAGGCGGGCCCCCTTCCGATTGTCTGCGCCGAGGAGCACAGCTTTCATGGCAGACAAAATGCTTATCGATGCGTCTCACGAGGAAGAGACGCGCGTCGTTGTCGTTCGCGGGAACCGCATAGAAGAATTCGACTTCGAATCGCAGCACAAGAAGCAGATCCGCGGCAATATCTATCTCGCAAAAGTAACGCGGGTCGAGCCTTCGCTTCAGGCCGCCTTCGTGGACTACGGCGGCAATCGCCACGGCTTCCTGGCCTTTGCCGAAATTCACCCCGACTACTACCAGATCCCGCTGGCCGATCGTCAGGCGCTGCTGAAGGCGGAAGCCGAAGAGCATCGCCGCGACGACGACGTCGAGCATGTGGAAACCGCGCTCGATCTTTCGCAGCAGGAGCAGCCCGATATCGGCATCGTTCCGAAGGACAGCGAAGAGGCTGCAGTGCCTGCCGCCATCGCGGAAGAAGCCCCTGCCGCGGAGGCAGCCGCCCCCGCCGAAGAGGCAGCTCCGGCCAAGAAGACGGTCAAGCCGCGGCGCAGCCGCAAGAAGGCGGCGGCAGAAGCTCCCGCCGAAGAGGCCCCCGCCCCGGAAGCAACCGCTGCCGTCGACGCACCGAGCGAGGACGAGGAAGGTTCGTCCGGCTCTATGGCCGCGATGGTCGAAACCGATTCGATCTCCGAGGATGTCGCAACCTCCAAGCGCCGCCACGATGACGACGATGATGACGACCACGACCACGAAGAGGAAGTGATCGAATCCGTCGGCGCCGAGGATGCGATGGAAGAGGTTCCCGATCGCACCCAGCGCAAGCCGCGCAAGCAGTACCGCATCCAGGAGGTCATCAAGCGCCGGCAGATCCTGCTGGTGCAGGTGGCCAAGGAAGAGCGCGGCAACAAGGGTGCCGCGCTGACAACCTATCTCTCACTTGCAGGCCGCTACTCCGTCCTGATGCCGAACACCGCACGCGGCGGCGGCATTTCGCGCAAGATCACCAATCCGCAGGACCGCAAGCGCCTGAAGGAAATCGCCAAGCTGCTCGAAGTGCCGCAGGGCATGGGCGTCATCCTGCGTACCGCCGGCGCCAACCGCACCAAGGTCGAGGTCAAGCGCGATTTCGAATATCTCATGCGCCTGTGGGAAAACGTCCGCACGCTGACGCTCGCATCGACTGCGCCTTGCCTGGTCTACGAAGAAGGCAGCCTGATCAAGCGCTCGATCCGCGACCTCTACAACAAGGATATCAGCGAGATCATCGTTGCCGGCGAAGAAGGCTATCGTGAAGCGAAAGACTTCATGAAAATGCTGATGCCGAGCCACGCCAAGGTGGTTCAGCCCTATCGCGACATTCACCCGATCTTCTCGCGCTCCGGCATCGAGGCGCAGCTCGACCGCATGCTGCAGCCGCAGGTAACGCTGCGTTCCGGCGGCTATCTGATCATGAACCAGACGGAAGCGCTGGTTTCGATCGACGTCAACTCCGGCCGCTCGACCCGCGAGCATTCGATCGAGGACACCGCGCTCCAGACGAACCTGGAAGCCGCCGAGGAAATCGCGCGCCAGCTGCGCCTGCGCGACCTTGCCGGCCTGATCGTCATCGACTTCATCGACATGGAAGAAAAGCGCAACAACCGCGCCGTCGAGAAGAAGCTGAAGGAATGCCTGAAAAACGACCGCGCCCGCATCCAGGTCGGCCGCATCTCGCATTTCGGCCTTCTGGAAATGTCGCGTCAGCGCATCCGCGCCTCGGTTCTCGAAAGCACGACGCAGATCTGCTCGCATTGCGGCGGCACCGGCCATGTGCGCTCGCAGTCCTCCGTTGCGCTGCACGTTCTGCGCGGTGTCGAGGAATATCTTCTCAAGAACACGACGCACGATATCACCGTGCGCACGACGCCGGATATTGCGCTCTACCTGCTCAACCACAAGCGCCAGACGATTATCGACTATGAAAGCCGCTTCGGCGTCACGATCGTCATCGATGCCGACAACGCAGTCGGCACCCAGCATTTCGCAATCGACCGTGGCGAGCCAGTCGCCAACCCGGTGAAGATCGAGAGCCTGTTCAACTTCGCAGCCATCCCGGATGACGATGACGACGATATCGTCATCGAGGCCGATGAGGATGAAGACGAAGAGCTGGAAGAAAAGGCCGCAAGCACCGAGCAGCAGCCTGTCGCCCGTTCCGAAAGCAATGATGGCAACCGCAAGCGCAAGCGCCGTCGTCGGCGTCGTGGCCGCGGCAATGATAACCAGGCCGCTGCCGCTTCCGAAGATGATTCCGCGACCGCTATCGCCGAGGATGCGGACGGAGAAGAAGGCGACGACGACGAGGCTGACGCCGGCGCAGACAATGCCGCAGCCGCCGGCGGTGACGACGATGCGCAACAGAAGCGCAAACGCCGCCGTCGTGGCAAGCGTGGTGGCCGCCGCAATCGTGAAAACGAAGGCAACGAACAGACTGCCGCAGGCGAGGAAGCCGATTCCGGCGAAGCTGATGAGGCCGACGCCGAAGATGGTGACGAAGCAGCCGTAACGGTGGCCGAGATCGTCGTTGCCGAAGGCGAAGCTGCCGTCGAAGGCCAGCCCGCCATGGCAGCGGTCGAAACGGCAGCTGTCGTCACGGAAGACGTCAAGCCCCCCAAGGGCCGTGGCCGCCGCAAGGCAAAGACCGCCGAGGCATCGCCGGTCGAAACGCCCGAGGCCGAAGCAGCGCCCGAAGCAGATGCGGAATTCGAAGCGGTCGCCGAGATCACCGGTGTTTTGGATAATACGGGAGAAGCGACAGCGCCCGAAGCAACCGAGGATGCGGCCAAGCCGGCTCGCGCCAACCGCGAATCCAATGTTTCCTCCTCCGCTCCGGTGGTAAAATCCAGCCGCACCAACGAGGGCAGCGATGGTGATGGGGAGCCGACCAAGCCGAAGAAAGCCGGCTGGTGGCAGCGCCGCGGTTTCTTCTAAGAAGATTTACAGCGAATGATTTGACAAATCCGGCCGTGGCGACACGGCCGGATTTTTCGTTTTGTGCCGCGGTTGCCCTCGCCTTCTCCAATCAAGCCAAGAAGGCATGCCATGCAAAAGGATGCAGACATGCGATATGGTGACTTGCGAAAACGCTTTCGCAAGCTCGCCCAAGCCGCTGATTGCGGGTTCTATTTCAGCCAGGCAGCCATGCGCTCGGTGGCTTCCTCGATCTCGGCATTCGAACCGGCATAGGAAATGCGCATGGCGCGATGCCCTTCCACGGGATCAAAATCGAGACCGGGCGTGGCGGCGACATTGATTTCGGCCAGCATCTTGCGGGCGAAAGCCATACTGTCATTCGTAAAGCGGCTGACGTCGACATAGGCATAGAAAGCGCCATCCATCGGCGAGGCGATGCGAAAGCCGATTTCCGGGAGGCGGCGCAACAGGAAATCGCGGTTGCGGCCGTAGCTTGCACGGTAGACGTCCAATTCGGCGCCGGCGCCAAGCGCCGCCTCGGCGGCAATCTGCGACAATTCCGGTGCGGAAATGTAAAGGCTTTGGGCCACGCGCTCGATCGGGCGAACGAGCCGTTCCGGCAAGACCATCCAGCCGATGCGCCAGCCGGTCATGCAATAATATTTCGAAAAAGAATTAATAACGATCGCCTCGTCGGTCAGCTCCAGCGCGCTCGTCTCCTCGCCGACGAAGGTCAGGCCATGATAGATCTCGTCGGAGATGAAGGCGATGGAGCGATCGGCACAATACTCCGCCAGCGCCTTCAAAGCTGCCCTGCCCGTTACCGTGCCTGTGGGATTGGCCGGGCTTGCCAGCAGCACGCCTTTCAGGCGCTTGCCACTTGCTGCCTGTGCCGCCTCGAGGCTCTCTGGCGTAAGCGTAAACTGCGTCTCGTCGGCGACCGGGACTTCGACGACATCGAGGCCGAGTGCTGCAAGGATATTGCGATAGGCCGGATAGCCAGGTCGGGCGATGGCAACGCTGTCGCCGGCATCAAATAGGGTCAGAAAGGCGAGATTGAAGCCGGCCGAAGAGCCTGTCGTGATCGCAATGCGCTTCGGATCGATGCTGAGGCCGTGGCGCGCCTGATAATGGGCGGAAAGCGCCTGCCGCAGCGCCAATGTGCCGAGCGCATCCGTATAGCCGATGCGTCCGTGACCGAGTGCCGCACGCGCCGCCTCCAGCGCCGCCTGGGGCGTGGGATGCGATGGCTGTCCGACAGCCATGGAAATAACCGCGTGTCCAGCCTGGCGTCTCCGGGTCGCTTCCGCCAGTACGTCCATGGCATGGAAGGGTTCGACATCGCTGCGCTTGGATAGGGAAAACAAGGTCAATTCTCTCTTGGATCGGATTAGCCTGCGACATTTGCCGCAATATCGGCTTGTTCACAATCCTGCGATTGCGGCTTTGTCGTGAAAATTCCTGTTTCTGGAAGTAAGGACGCACCGTAAATTGCTGATGCTTATTTGCGGATATTGACCCGACGATGCTATGGCGCATCCCGGAACGACGTCTCCGCTCAGACCCAACGAGGACCCAATGACCTTTTTTCTCAAAAACCTGCTGACGGTTTCGGCGATTGCCCTGACAGCGTCCTTCGCCACAATCCAGCCAGCCGCTGCGCTGGACGACCAGCAGAAGAAGGAGATCGGGGAATTCATCAAGGAATATCTCGTCGAGCATCCGGAGGTGCTGCTGGATGCACAGGCCGCACTCGAAAAGAAGCAGGACGAGGCCCGCATCGCGCAATCGGCCCAGGTAATCACCCAGAACAAGGATGCGATTTTCAACTCCAAGGATGATGTGGCCATCGGCAATCCGAAGGGCAGCGTCACCGTCGTCGAGTTCTTCGATTACAACTGCACCTACTGCCGGCATGCGCTCGGCGACATGGATAAGCTCCTGAAGCAGGACAAGGACGTACGTTTCGTCCTCAAGGAATTCCCGATCCTCGGTCAGGATTCGGTCGCAGCGTCCCGCGTTTCCAATGCTTTCCGTCAGCTCGCGCCGGAAAAATACGCCGAGTTCCATCACAAACTGCTGGGCAGCGACGGCCGCGCCTCCGAAGACAGCGCCATCGAAGTCGCCACCTCGCTCGGCGTCACGGAAGCCGCCATCCGCGCGGAAATGGCAAAGAGCCCGAATACCGACATGATCAAGGCGACCTATCAGCTTGCTTCGGATCTCAACGTCAGCGGCACGCCCGCTTATGTCATCGGCAACGAAATGATTTCGGGCGCAATCGGCCTCGATGCAATCAAGGAAAAGATCGCCAATGTCCGCAGTTGCGGCAAGACGAGCTGCTGAGCGGCGCGGGGGTTCCCTCACCCGCGCAAGCCGCCTATCGCATTTTGGCAGGACCTCCTGACAGCGCCGCGTCATCGCGCGGCGCAAAAATGCCAAAATCGCGGCGTTTCCACATCTAGAGGCACGCAACCTTCGCTCCGGGGCTTTCCTACAAGGCCTCGGGAGTCTATAGGTTGCGCTGCACTTTGACGGAACATCTGATGGCGCAAACGATTTTTGTCCTGAACGGACCCAATTTGAATGCCTTGGGCAAGCGCGAGCCAGGCATCTATGGCGGCAAGACGCTCAAGGATATCGAGGCAGATTGCAAGTCCGTTGGCGAAAGCCTGGGCTTCATTATCGATTTCCGGCAGAGCAATCACGAAGGCGTACTCGTCGACTGGATGCACGAAGCCGGCGACAAGGCTGCCGGCGTCGCGATCAATCCCGGCGCGTATGGGCATACGTCGATCGCGCTTCACGATGCGATCCGCGCCATTTCCATTCCGGTCGTGGAGGTGCATATCTCCAACATCCACGCACGCGAAGAATTCCGGCACAAATCGATGATCGCGCCTGCTGCAAAGGGCATGATCTGCGGTTTCGGACCTCATAGCTACATCCTGGCGCTTCACGCGCTGAAATCCATCACCCAATAACAAAAATACAGGGCAAGAAATCCAATGGCTGAAAAGAAATCGGGTATCGACCAGGCGCTGATTCGCGATCTCGCCAATATCCTCAACGATACGGATCTGACCGAGATCGAAGTCGAGCAGGAAGATATGCGCATCCGCGTATCGCGTGCCGGCACGACGCAATATGTTCAGGCGCCGATCGCCGCCCCGGCCGCTTACGCCGCTCCAGCCGCTGCTGCTGCAGCCCCGGCCGCTGCCGCTCCAGCCGGCAAGACCCGCAATCCCGACAACGTCGTCAGCGCGCCGATGGTCGGCACCGCCTATCTGGCGCCGGCTCCGGGTGCGGCTGCCTTCATTCAGACCGGTGCAGTCGTCAAGGAAGGCCAGACGCTGCTGATCATCGAAGCAATGAAGACGATGAACCAGATTCCTGCGCCGAAGTCCGGTACGATTACCGAAATCCTGGTTCAGGACGGTCGTCCGGTCGAGTACGGCGAAGCTCTGGTCGTCATCGAGTAGGCCGGCCCATGCCCATGATTTCGAAGATTCTCATAGCCAACCGCGGAGAGATCGCCTTGCGCGTGCTGCGCGCCTGCAAGGAGCTCGGCATTGCGAGCGTTGCGGTGCACTCCACCGCCGATGCCGACGCAATGCATGTACGGCTTGCGGATGAGAGCGTTTGCATCGGCCCGCCGCAGTCGCGCGAAAGCTATCTCAACATCCACCAGATCGTCGCCGCCTGCGAGATCACCGGCGCTGATGCCGTGCATCCCGGCTATGGTTTCCTTTCGGAAAATGCCAAATTCGCCGACATTCTCGATGCGCACGGCATCACCTTCATCGGTCCGACAGCGGAGCATATCCGCATCATGGGTGACAAGATCACCGCCAAGACCACGGCGCAGCAGCTCGGTATTCCGGTCGTTCCGGGTTCCGACGGTGAGGTGAAGACAGAAGCTGATGCGCTGAAGACGGCGCGCGAGATCGGTTATCCCGTGCTGATCAAGGCAACCGCCGGCGGCGGCGGCCGCGGCATGAAGGTCGCGCGCACAGAAGAGGACTTGATCGAGGCCTGGTCGACGGCGCGCACGGAAGCGGGTGCGGCGTTCGGCAACGATTCCGTCTATATGGAAAAGTACCTAGGCAAGCCGCGCCATATCGAAATCCAGGTGTTCGGCGATGGCGAAGGCAATGCCATCCATCTTGGCGAGCGCGACTGCTCGCTGCAGCGCCGCCACCAGAAAGTCTGGGAAGAGGCAAACTCTCCGGCTCTCAATGTCGAGCAGCGCATGAAGATCGGCAAGATCTGCGCCGACGCCATGAAGAAGCTGAAATATCGCGGCGCCGGCACGATCGAGTTCCTCTACGAAAACGGCGAGTTCTATTTCATCGAGATGAACACCCGCCTGCAGGTGGAGCATCCGGTGACGGAAGCCATCACCGGCATCGATCTCGTGCATGAGCAGATCCGCGTCGCCTCCGGCGGCGGCCTCTCGGTAACGCAGGATGAGGTGCATTTCCATGGCCACGCCATCGAATGCCGCATCAATGCGGAAGATGCGCGCAGCTTCATCCCCTCACCCGGGACGATCACGCATTTCCATGCGCCGGGCGGCCTTGGGGTACGCATCGATTCCGGCGCCTATCAAGGCTACAAGATCCCCCCTTATTACGAC
>NZ_JAUQTZ010000161.1:0-13575 GCF_059803845.1 Rhizobium sp. UFLA01-1127
GCGGAGATCATTCGCGGCGGACTGCTCGCTGTCGATAGCGGCCAAAATGAAGCCGCCAAGGCGCTCGGTTATACGCCCGCCCAATCGATGCTGCGCATCATCTTTCCCCAGGCGCTGCGCGTCATCATCCCGCCGATCGGCAATCAGACGATCTCGATGCTGAAGACGACCTCGCTCGTTTCCGTCGTCGCAGCCCAGGACCTGCTGACGCGCGCGCAGAATATCTACGCCCGGAACTTCCTGATCATCGAACTGCTGATCGTTGCCAGCATCTGGTACCTCGTAATGACCACGATCGCCTCCGCCATCCAGCTCGTCATCGAAAGCCGGCTTGGAAAATCTACGAACCAGGCGCCCGGCCTGCTGCAAGGCGCCCTGCGCCTCATGGGCGCGGAAGGGAGAAACGGATGAGTGCTCCTGCAACACCGTCCTCGGCAAGAGCTCTCGTCCAGGCGATCGACGTCCACAAATCCTTCGGTCTGCTCGAAGTGCTGAAGGGCATCAATCTCTCCGTCAACAAGGGCGAGGTGGTCTGCCTGCTCGGCCCCTCGGGAAGCGGAAAATCGACCTTTCTCAGATGCATCAACCACCTGGAACGAATGACAGCGGGTCGCATTCTCGTCGACGGCCAGTTGATCGGCTATCACGAGCGCGGCGATGCCTTGCATGAGATGAGCGGCAAGGAGCTTGCCGTGCAGCGCCGCGACATCGGCATGGTGTTCCAGCGCTTCAATCTTTTCGCCCATCAGGACGTGCTGACGAACATTTCGCAGCCACCGATCCTCAATCGCGGAAAGTCGCGCGAGGAGGCTCAATCTAAAGCACGAGAGCTCCTGAAGATGGTGGATCTTGAAGGCCGCGGCAGCGCCTATCCCTATCAGCTCTCCGGTGGCCAGCAGCAGCGCGTGGCGATCGCCCGGGCGCTGGCGATGAACCCGAAGCTGATGCTCTTCGATGAGCCGACATCCGCACTCGATCCCGAACTCGTTGGCGAGGTGTTGAATGTGATGCGCAAACTCGCGGCGGATGGAATGACGATGATCGTGGTGACGCACGAACTCTCCTTCGCCCGCGATGTCGCCGATCGGATCGTATTCATGGATCAGGGCGTCGTCGTCGAGGAAGGGCCGGCAGGCGAAGTCCTCGACAATCCGCAACAGGAAAGAACGCAAGCGTTTTTGAGACGGATGCACTGACAGTCAGGCACCGCAATAAGGCCGCACGTCCTTCACGTGCACCAGGAAAAAAGGGGAATGACAATGACAGGGAAGACCAAACTGACAATCACCTTCGCCTTGGCGACGATGCTCGCAACCTCCACGGTCTGGGCCGCGAGCGTCGACCAGAAACTGCACGCCATGCTGCCCGAAAAGATCCAGTCTTCGGGCGAGATCAAGGTCGGTACGGAACCGCAGACACCGCCTTACGATTTCTACGGCGAGGACAACAAGACGATCATCGGCCTCGAACGCGAGCTTCGCGATGAAATGGGCGGCCGTCTAGGCGTGAAATTTACCGACGTGCCGGCGCAGTTCGCCAGCATCATTCCCGGCATCCAGGCCGGCCGTTTCGATATGGGTATGTCCGCCTTCGGTGATTTTGCCGAGCGCGAGAAGATCGTCGATGTCGTCAACTACATGCTCGAGGGCACCAGCATCATCGTTCTGGAGGGCAATCCGAAGGGCGTGCACAAGCTGAAGGACGCCTGTGGGCTCAATGCCGGCGCGGTCCAGGGCTCGATACCGCTTCAGCTCCTCGACAAGCAGAAGACGCTCTGCCCGACCGATAAGCCGCTCAATGTCATGCAGTTCCCGTCGAACGATCAGATCAAGATCGCCTTGCAGAGCGGTCGCGTCGACCTTTCCATGGATACGACGGGGGTCGCGGCCTACAGCCTGCAACACCAGCCAGCCGGCAACAAGAAGCTGGAGCTTGTCAAAGGCGCGCAATACGCCGTCGGCTACCAAGCAATGCTCGTCGGCAAGAATAATCCGAAGCTGCGCGATGCCTTGGCGGCCACCATGCAGTCGATGATCGACGATGGCTCCTATGCCAAGATTTTCGAGAAATGGGGCCTTGGCCAAAACAAGCTCGACAAGGTCACCATCAACGATGCGGCGCGATTTGCCGACTACATGAAGCTGGATTGAGATCCGCCAGTCACCAGGCGGCCGCTGTTTGCGCGACCGCCCTTCTTTACCAAGATACGGGAATGATCATGACAGACAGAGTGCCTTACCGCGAAGCGATCGCATTGCAGCCCGCTGCCCTCAACACCTGCTTCAGCGCCGTCTCCAGACGGCTGGAAACGCTCGACCTGGAGCCGGTAAGGCGTGGACCGACGATCCTTGTGGGGATCGGCGCCAGCCTCTATGCGGCTGTCGTGGCCGCGGCGCAGATGCGCATGCAGGGCTTGCGCGCCTTCGCCCTGCCGGGCACCGATCTCTATGACCCATCAGTCGATGCCGGTGCAGCCTATATCGCGTTTTCCGCCTCTGGCCGCAGCGAAGAGCCAGCACGGGCGATGGAGCTCCGTCCCAACGCTCATTCCTACGGTATCGCCAAGGCGGATGGAACGCCGATTTCGCGGGTTGTGAAGCATATGATCGCTACCGAGAGTGGGGGGGATAGCGGCCCGAATACGACAAGTTATCTCGGATCGCTCTTGAGTGCAGCGTTGCTCATCGATAAGGCCGGTCGCCCGTCCGGCACGAATTGGCAAGAGCTTTCAGGTCGCGCCAAGGCTGTGTTGACCGAAACGCGCGCTCAGGCCGACAAAGGAGCCAAGTTGCTGGCCGGCAAGAAGTCAATCGATTGCGTTGGCGCAGGCGCGGCTCTCGGCACGGCCGGCTATGCGGCGCTCCTGATCCGCGAAGCGGCGCGCGTCGCTGCTCAGGATTGGGATACGCTGAACTTTCTCCATGGGCCGATGGAGCCGAACGACGGAAATAGCGGCGTGCTGTTGTTCGGTAATGGTCGCGAGGTGAAGCTGGCGCAGGATCTCGCCGGCTTCGGTATTCCGTCGGTTCTCGTCACTGCGCGCACCGATGTTGTAGATACCGACAATCTGGTCGTCATTCATGTTCCGGCCTTCTCCGAAGGCATTGGCGATGCCATTCTGCAGGCTATTCCCGCACAGTTGCTGATTGCCACGCTTTCGGAGGATGCCGGGCTGCCGGTCTGTGAGTTCCGCTACCGCCAGACCGATACCAAGCGCGACATCTGAGCCTTGCTCAGATGCTGATTTGATTGACGGCGAGCGCGCTCGGATAGAGGAAGGCAGTCTTGCCTTCTTCTCCCAAAAGTCTCGCCATGGCAAAGTCGATAGCGAGACGCACGGCGCCAAGAACAGTCGCCTGATTTGACAGCTGACCGTTGACCACTTCTACCGGCCAGCACAATTCCTTCACCACATCCCTCACGCCAGGCAGCAATTGCGGATTTTGCCCGACGCCGCCGCCAAGAACGATAAGTTGCGGATCAAGCACGCTGACGCAGGCGGCAGCGAGGTTTCCGACATCGCGAGCATGCTGCTCGACAATGGCGTGCGCCGTCGGAGATTGCTCCACGCGGTCAAAGAGTTCGCTGGTACTCTTCGGCGGTGCCCCTTCGCCAACGGGCCATCTTGCGGCCGCGCGCTCAAGAAGGGCTGCCGATCCCATATAAGTTTCTACATGCTGCCACTTCGGCTGCTCGTGCTCGGACCACGGGAAGGGCAGGTGGCCGATTTCGCCGGCGCCACCCTGGAAGCCGCGGAAAAGTCGGCCGTCCAACACGATGCCCATGCCGGTCTTCACGCCGATTTGCATGTAGATCACAAAGGAATGCGCTTTTGCCGATCCCTCGTGATATTCGGCAAGAGCTGCGCAATTGACGTTGTTCTCCAGCAGGACGGGCGCGCTATAGGTGGATTGCAGCCGTTCCAAGACGGGCATCAGGCTGTCGCGACCAGACATTCTTTCGAGCGACGTGGAAATGATATTGGGCAGCGCGATCGCCATCGCGCGCAGCGGCATTGGGCGCCGTCCGACTTGAAGAAGCAACCGCGCGATGGCGTCTTCAATCAAAAGAAATCGCTCGTCGGCGCGGACGGCGACCAGGGGCATTTCTACCGCGCCGAGCGTCGTCCTATCAAGACCGCGCGCGACCGCGTTGATATGCGTCGTTCCGCAATCAAGGCCAATGACGAACCCTGCCTTTGGCCCGAGACCGTAGGTGACTGAGGTTCGCCCGATCGAGCCGCGATTGATCCCGATCGGCGCGAGCAGGTCGTAACGTTCGAGTTCGCTGACGGCTGCCGACATGGTCGGCTTGGAAAACATCAGGGCTGCGCTCAGTTGAGGTCTTGTCGCAGGACCGCTGTCCGATATCGTCCGTAACACCGCCCGTGCACTATCCGTGAGCGGTGGCGCGTCGATATTGGTTTGTTGCCAAGCTGAACTCAAAGTGCACCGTAAGCCTTTCGTAAAGCTCCCTTACCATTGGCGCTGCGAAATTGATAGCCATATCCTATTGAAAATATACTCCAATTCCCTCGTCGCGACCGCGGATTTCGTCGAAGAAAAATGACCATGACTTTACCCCAACCGCTGACGCTTCGTTGAAGCAGCGTCCAAAGCGATCCGTGTCGTAACCCCTAGGGCAAACCCTTGCTTAAAGCACCGAAATCCCGTGATGGCGGTGAGGACGGCTTTCGGTCACAGGTCTGCCGGATCCGCCAAGATTAATAGGATCGTGGATTCTAATCCCTTCAAGAGCTGGCATAGGCGGATCGGGATTTGTTGAGATGGGAGAGTAGATCCGTCCGGTGGGAGCGAAAATCTCACTTCGCTCAAGACACGCAAAAATCAGAAGTGTTAGGCGACATCGGGAGGATCAGGACCATCGCGGCGGTGGCCACATTCCCACATATGTGTTAATGTGCCTTTTCTAAGTTCAGGAGCACGTCAGATGAGCCGATTGACGATCGACATAACGGACCAGCAACATCAAAGCCTGAAGGCGCTCGCCGCTTTGCAGGGCAAGACAATCAAGCAGTACGCGCTCGAGCGCCTCTTTCCCGGTGACACAGATGGAGAACGAGCTTGGGAGGAGTTGAAGACGTTGATGAAGACGCGCATCAATGACGGGCTCGCCGGAAAATTGTCGGCCAAAACCGTAGATGAGATCCTCGACGAGGAGATTGCCGAGGATCGTGCTTGAGGGCCTACATTCTTACCGCAGAGGCGGAATCGGATCTACGTTCGGTAATCCGCTACACACGTGCGCAATGGGGTGCTGCCCAAGTACGCCGCTACGTCTCAGCTTTGGAGCGAGGTATCGCAAACCTGGCTGAGGGCAAAGGTCCTTTCAAGGATATGAGCGCGCTTCATCCGGCGTTACGAATGGCGCGGTGCGAACATTACTACGTCTTTTGTCTGCGTCGCGAGGATGCACCCGCCCTGATTGTGGCGATTTTTCACGAACGAATGGATCTCATGCAGCGTTTGGCAGGCCGTCTGAATGAATGATCTTTCGCCGGACGACGCCGACGACATCGAAGCCGCGATCGAGAAGCAGTCCGATCACCAGTCTGGCAACGGTAGATCCGGCGGCGGTGAGAACGACGACGCGGCCCGGTTTCGCGCCGGATGTCTCGACGGCCCGCAAGAGAAGCGCCGTGCGCCGACAATGGCCGGCCGCCGCTCGACCCGACCTTGATGTTCAAGGCCTTGTTCATCGGTTATTTGTTCGGCATCCGCTCGGAGCGTCAGTTGGTGCGCGAGATCGAGGTCAATGTGGCCTATCGCTGGTTCCTGCGGCTGAAGCTGACGGAGGGCGTGTTCGATGCCTCGACCTTGTCGCAGAACCGCCGCCGGCGCTTCAACGATACCAGCATCGCCCAGGATATCTTCGACCATATCGTCGAACAGGCGATCGCCCATAAGCTGGTCGATGGCACGGTTCTTTATACCGACAGCACGCATCTGAAGGCCAGTGCCAACAAGGGCAAGTACGATCTTGCGATGATCGAAAAGTCGCGCGCCGACTACTGGGCCGATCTCGATCGGGCGATCGAGGCCGAACGCGCCCTGCATGGGCAGAAGCCCTTGAAGGAGAAGGACCGCAAGCCTGAGGTGAAGGAGACCAAGGTCAGCCGCACCGATCCGGAGGCGGGCTATATGGTGCGCGACGGCAAGCCGAAGGGCTTCTTCTATCTCGACCATCGCACAGTGGACGGCAGGCTTGCCATCATCACCGATATTCATGTGACGCCGGCCAACGTGCATGACTCGATCGTCTATCTCGGTCGGCTGGACCGGCAACGCGCCCGTTTCGGCTTCGATGTCGGCGCCGTCGGACTGGATGCCGGCTATGCTACGGCAGGCATCGCCAAGGGACTGGAAGACCGACAGATCCTTGGCGTCACCGGCTATCGCAATCCCACGCCGCCGAAAGACGGCATGATGCGCAAGTCGAAGTTCGTCTACGACCCGCAAGCCGATGGTTACCGCTGCCCCGAGGGCCAGTTGCTGACCTACGCCACCACCGACCGCAATGGCTACAAACACTATCGCTCCGACCCTGCAATCTGCCGGGAGTGCCCGCTCCTTGCCTCCTGCACGTCAAATGCCAAGGCAGAGCGGACGATCACCCGCCATGTCTGGGCCGATGCCCGCGAGCGCACCGATGCCCACCGTCTCACCCCCTGGGGCAAGGCCATCTACGTCAGGCGCAAGGAGACCGTCGAGCGCTCCTTTGCCGATGCCAAGCAACTGCATGGCCACCGCTACGCCCGCTTCCGAGGTCTCACTCGCGTCGCCTGTCAATGCTTGCTGGCCGCCGCAGCGCAAAACATCAAGAAGATTGCAATCGCACTTACAAAAGCCCCCAAACCAGCCTGGGGCTGACGCCAAAAGGGCTCCTTTGCGCCGTTCTCTCAACCCGCTCGACAAAACCTTGGCCAGCACGACAAGGCCAACAAAATAAAACCCGCCAAAATATCGACTGGTTTGTCAGCGGTCTGGGGAGCGGCTGTCAGCCGCTCCTGTTATTGAGTTAGACCTGGGCCTGGCCGCCGTCGGCGAAGAGCTCGGCGCCGTTGACGAAGCTCGCGTCGTCAGAAGCGAGGAACAGGGTTGCCTTGGCGATCTCCTCGGATTCACCAACGCGGCCGAGTGGGATGCGCGAGGCGAGATAGTCGAGCAGGCCCTGCTGCTGTTCCTTGTCGTCACCGGCAAGTTCGACGAGGCCAGGCGTGCGTGTGGCGCCGGGCGAGACGACGTTGACGCGGATGCAGGTGCCCTTCAGGTCGAGCGCCCATGAGCGGGCCAGATTGCGGACCGCCGCCTTCGAAGCGGAGTAAACGGAGAAGGCAGCCGTGCCTTCGGTACCGGCGGTCGAGCCCGTTAGCACCACCGACGAGCCTTTGCCCAGCAGCGGAAGCGCTTTCTGGACGGTGAAGATGACGGCCTTCACGTTGCGACCGAAGGTGTCGTCGATCTGTTCTTCGGTGATCTGGCCGAGCGGAAGCATGCTGCCGCCACCTGCGTTCACAACGAGGGCGTCAAGTCGGCCTTGCTCCGCCTTCACCTGAGCGAACAGCTTGTCGAGATCATCGTTACTTGCGGAGTCGGCTTGAATGCCGACAGCGCCGTGGCCGATCTCGGCCACGGCCTTGTCCAGGGCGTCCCTACGCCGGCCGGTGATGTAGACGCGTGCGCCTTCGACAGCGAAAAGCTTGGCCGTTGCAAGGCCGATGCCGCTGGTTGCTCCGGTGACGACGGCAACCTTGTTTTCGAGTCTGTTGGTCATTTTACTCTCCAGATGCTGCGCGCGCGAAAGGGTTCGGCCCGAATGCGCGGCCCGTTGAAATTCTGAAACTGTTCGGGAGGTGGCGTTGGCTCTTGGCCTCGTCGCCGTCCGATGAGAAGAACTTAGTTCGTCAGCCCGGCGGCGAGAAGCCGCTCAGGGTGGAGACATTATCCATCGGGATGGATGGTCTCCATAGTCGCACTGCGCCGCGCGTCGACGGCTTCAAATACCTTCGCCGCCCATTCCGTGAAGGCGCGCAGCCGCGGGTTCGGAAATCGATCGGCCGGGTAGACGAGGTGCAGCGGATGATTGTCCGGTTTCCAGTCGGGCAGGAGTTCGACCAGCGCGCCGCTCTTGAGATAGGGCCGTACCAGGAAGTCGAAGCTCTGCCCTATCCCCAGCCCGGCGAGCAGCGCATTCAGATGCGCGGTGCTTTCGTTGACCGAGATGCCGCTGGAGGTCGGGAGATATTCGCTTCGCTCATCGCCGCGCTGGAACCTCAGCGGAAACCTCTTTCCCGACGATGCAGAGAAGTAGCTGACGATCCGATGCGCCTCGATATCCTCCGGCCGCTCGGGCAACTTCAGGTTATCCAGATAGGCGGGCGACGCGCAAATGACGTAGTCCAGTTCGCACAGCTTTCGCGCCTTCATCGAGGAGTCACTGAGGGTTCCCCCGCGAATGGCGCAATCGATCCCCTCACTGATGATATCGGAGGGCCGATCGCTGACGCCGAGCATGAGATCGATATCAGGGTACTGGCGCTGAAAGTCAGAAAGCGTAGGGATGAGAATCTGATTTGCGAGCACGGAGCCGATGTCGACGCGCAGCTTTCCCTTGGGCGCACTGCGGGAACCGGCAACAGTGCCGTCCATGTCATCGAGATCGGCAAGTAGCCGAAGCGCGCGCTCGTGATAAGCGACGCCTTCGGTGGTCATCGTGACCGACCGCGTGGTGCGCTCGACGAGCTTTGTCCCGAGATGCGCCTCAAGATCCTGCACGAGCTTGCTGACGGAGGACCTTGGCAAGTTCAGCATGTCTGCAGCTTTTGCGAAAGAGCTGGCCTCGGCGACGCGGACAAACGTTCGAATGGCGAGTATCTGATCCACGGGGAGCCTGCATGATCGGTTCGTTGAGATGGAATCTATACCCGACAGATGACACAGGCCATGCAAGTTATTGCTCCAGCTGGATGATTTTGTGACGTCGATGGAAGGAAATAGACGCCGGTGCGTAGCCGCTCAATCTGGAAAACATCAGGATGACCTGTCGCTTTGGGTTAAATCCCCATTTTCTCAACCACTTAGCTTTCTGTAGGATCTGCCGTAGGTTCTGATCCGTTCACATCATATCACCTTTTGGCTGCGCCCACAGCTTAACGGAACGACTTCAGGCTCACCGGCCTGGCGGGATGAGGGGTGCGTCTTCGTTACCGCGGACCAACTGGCGCGCTTCCGCACGTTGGGGAATACGCTCCACGGACGCGAAGACATATGCCCTCGATCAGGTGGCAGCGGCACACGAGTTGCAGGAGAGCGGCAGGGCTAACGGAAAGGTTCTCGTTCGGGTTCAGGATCCGTAACGCGGTCCACTCGGCTTATCATGCGATGACGGCTTTCGGCTCTAGGAATGCCTCGAGGCCGAACACGCCATACTCACGACCGATACCCGACTGCTTGAAACCGCCGAAAGGAGCGAGCGGCTCGTGCGGCGCACCATTAATGACGACGCGTCCGCTGTCGAGCCGATCGGCAAGTGCCTGCAGGCGCGACGCGTCGGTGCCATGAAGATAGGCCTGGAGGCCGTACGGGGTGTCGTTCGCGATGGAAACGGCCTCGCTCTCGTCACTATAGGCGATAACCGATAGGACTGGACCGAAGATCTCTTCGCGCGCGATGCGCATCTGGTTGTTGACGTCCGTGAATATGGTCGGCTTCGTGAACCAGCCGCGTTCCAATCCAACGGGCCGTCCAAGGCCTCCCGTCAGGAGGCTTGCACCCTCTCGCGTTCCCAGCTCGATATAAGACTGGACGCGGTCGTACTGCTTCTGACTGACCATCGGTCCGATCACCACGTCCGGATCGGCCGGAGCACCGACCTTGAACGTCTCGACCTCCTGCTTCAACCTGCCCAGAACCTCGTCGAGCCGATGCCTGGGAACCAGGATACGGGTGCCGGCGATGCAGGCCTGGCCGCTGTTTATGAAGCCCATCCGCAGTACGGCGGGGATAGCCACATTCAGATCGGCGTCGTCGAGAATGATGTTCGGACCCTTGCCGCCAAGCTCCAGCGTGACGCGCTTGAAGGTCTCGGCAGCACTTCGCAGGATTTCCCTGCCGACCGCGGTGGATCCGGTGAAGCTCACCTTCGCGATGTCCGGATGCCGACTGAGTTCTGCGCCGACGACATGGCCGAACCCGTTGATGATGTTGAACACGCCTTTCGGCAGACCTGCTTCATGCAGGCATTCGGCCAGGACCTGCGTCTGTATCGCGCTCATCTCGCTCGGTTTGATGACGACGGTCGAGCCCGCGGCGATAGCGGTTGCGAGCTTCGAGGTGACGAAGCCGATGTTGCTGTTCCACGGCGTGATAGCGGCGGCGACACCGGCCGGCTGCATGACTACGCGCGCTCGACCCATATGGCGCTCGAACTCGTAGCCCTCCAGAACGCTCGCCATGGTGAGAAAGCTCGAAGCAGCATGGGGAATAGCGAAACGCGTGAAAGTCTGTGGAGCGCCGTATTCGAGCGCCATCGCTTCGGTGAGGTCGGAGACGCGGGCGGTAACAGCGGCATTCAGCCGCTTCAGCATGCCGATGCGCTCGGCCTTCGCCGTGCGTGAGAACGCGGGGAAGGCGCGTTTTGCCGCCGCGATGGCCTCTCGTGCGTCTTCGACGCCGGCAAGTTGCACCACGCCGATCTTCTCTTCCGTGGACGGATTGTAGAGATCGGCCTTCTCCTTCCCCCGTGGCGTCACGAACTGGCCGTCGATATAGATTTTGTCGATGTCGCGCATTTCAAACTCCTTTTGGCTGTTGAAGCATATCTGGCATTTCGAGATTGTCCTGATAAGCTGGCCAAAGTTGCTCAGGCTGATAGGAAATTACGGACAATGATGCGTGGCTCTCTTGCCGAACTCGAGGCGGTCCTCGCCGTTTCTTCCCAAGGTGGGTTTCGGGCGGCGGCTCGCGAACTGGGAATTTCCTCATCATCCCTCAGCCAGCAGATCGCTGCGCTGGAGACCCGTATGGGTGTCAGACTGTTCAATCGCTCGACGCGGAGCGTGGTTCTTTCAGCGGCAGGCGAGCAGTTCGTGGCAAGCGTTGGTCCGGCGCTGGAGGCGATCCGAAGCGCCGTCGAGCACATCGACGAGCACCGAGCGGAAGCGACGGGTACGTTGCGCATCAACACCTCGGTCGGTGCGACCCGGATGATCCTGACGCCGCTGATCCTGGAATACATGAGCCGGAACCCACAGATGTCGGTGGAGATCGTCACTGAGGGCGCGCTGGTCGACATCAACGCCAAGGGCTTCGATGCCGGAATACGGATCCGGGAGACCGTTCCGCCCGACATGGTGGTCGTTCCGATTGGCGACAGCATCCGCCCTGCCATCGTCGGATCGGTCGAATACTTCCGCCGCCATGGAAAGCCACAGGTTCCGGTAGACCTCCAGGATCACCATTGTATCCGCGCGCGAATGGCCAGCGGCGCGATCTACCGCTGGGAGTTCGAGCGAAGGGGAGAGACTTTCGCGCTCGATGTTCCGGGCAAGCTCACGCTTGATGACAGCGACTTGATGCTCCGGGCGGCCCGCGATGGAGCCGGACTTGCCTATCTGAACGAATGGCAGATCGCCCACGATGTTGCCGCCGGGAGGCTGGAGCAGGTTCTAGCCGATTGGACCCCGCCCTATCCGGGGTTATGTCTCTACTATCCTGGAAGGCGCAATATCCCAGCGAAGCTGCGTCGTTTCATCGACTTGACTAAAGAGCTGCGGGAAAATGGACGTCGAGACGCCGTCTTAGATTAAGAGTGTTCATTTGCGCCACGATTTCAACCAGTTTTGCATTTCGCGGTAAGCCTGTCTCGATATAGATATGACAAATTTGCGATATCGACATCCAGGCAGGGTCGCGATGAAGCCGAGCGCGCGATAGAATGGAGCGAACGAGGTGTGCGGCTCAGCCCGTTCGATTCTTGGGCGTGGGTGGCATTCGACGCGCAGGCGATGAGCCATTTGCTGCGTGGCCACTACGAGGATAGCTGCCGCGCGGCCTACAAGTCGGTTCAGGCCAATCCTGCACACAGCATCACCTATGTGCAATTAGCGGCCGCACTGGCGAAACTCGGCCGGTTGAACGAGGCAAGAGCCGCCGCGGCACGCGTGCTTGAGCTTTAGCCGTCCTTTCGCTACGGCCGCCAGTTTGCCGGAGTAACGTCACCATTACCACCGGCCGTCGGAATTTGAATTCGAACTGCCAGCTTGATCGGCATGCCGGAAAGGCTCGTCACCACGAGGTCCGCTTTCCCATCCCAAGGTCCTGCCGATTGCGAGCAGGCGACCGCTCACGGGCCATGAAGGAGGTGGATACGGCGTTCCTCGGGCTGAAATAGTCTTCCTCCGACTTGGTTCGGGTCGCCAGACAGGCAATCGTGGACAGCCGCTCATCCTGCTGCACTTCCCATCTTAAGTTCAAAGTATGCCTGTGATGAAGCGATCGACACGCGTCTCCGGTCTGTAGAGCGTTTTGGCCAGGATTGCCGCGAAGATGCCTGTCAGTGCACCGCCCACGACATCGCTGATATAGTGCGTGCCGATGTAGACCCGCGAAAAGAACACCAGGATTGCCGCAAAAAGGAAGAATAGGCCGCGCTTGGGCAGCTTGTGCACGAGGAAGGCTGCCGCAATCGCGAAGCTCGCCGTCGCATGATCAGATGGGAACGAAGGATCGCTGCTGCGCTCGATCAGAAGCCGGGTGATCCCAGCGTCATATGGCCGGATGCGATGGTCGAAGAGCAAAATGATCTGGTTGATCCCCAATCCTATAAGGAAGGTCAATCCTGCCGCGACCAGCACGTGGCGCGTTTTTGTCCGTTCGGAGCCGACCCACCATTGGGCCGCGACCGCCAGGACGAGTAATGGTACGCCGATGGTGGAGACAGTGATCATCAGTTGGTCTAGAAGGCCGTTCCCGGCTAAACTGTTGATCCATCCGGTAGCGGCGGCGTCGAGTTCGTACATTTGCTCTCCTATTCTCCTGTCATCTTGCGATGAGATGACTCGGTCGCCTGACGCGTGCCTGAAGCCTGCTAGGGGCTACGATGGCAGGTGAGCGGTTCAAGCCCTATTGAGACGCCCCTGAAGGCAAGCAGGATCAGACCGGCCATGGACGCAAATGCCGCGCCGGCGACAAAGGTGCTGTCAGATCCGATCCATTCCCAGAGGCCACCGGCAAGAATGCTGGCGCAAAAAGTGCGTCGCAGCTAAGCGCGGAACGACTGCTTTGCGTCCCTAAATTAGTCGTTTCGGCTTCTGATGCTGTTTGCTGCGAACAACCCCTGGCCTGGCTGCCTTTCCGGCTCGGTTCGCTACGGCATCGATGCACAGTATCGCGCCCGTCCGATGGATCCGAACAAGAAGTCTGATCGGCCGTGCCTGCGCGGAGTGAACGGGCTTCACCCTTTAAGGAAGATCGAGAGTTCCCGTGCTACCGCTTCCGGATCTTCCCGCTGCGGGAAGTGCCCGACGTTCTGAAGGACAATCCGGTCGAAGGAACC
>NZ_JAUQTZ010000162.1:0-13461 GCF_059803845.1 Rhizobium sp. UFLA01-1127
CGTTTTCTACCTGTGTTAAAGCTCCGAGCCTGTAAGGCTTGTGCCGGGAGGCTGCGCGCAGAGCCGCCGTCCCATGGTGACGAAAGGTGTTATGCGCCTCAGCAGCGCCTCCAGCGATCCGTAGGGTTTCAGCACATTGGTCATTCCTATATTGACCAGACTCATACCCAGGAGGTCCGTATCGAGCACGAAAGCTCTCGTCGCCTCGGGCGTCTGGTCCGGCACGAAATAGACCGACGGCTTGTTCAGCACCTTGGCGCAGGCAATCACGCCGCTTTCGGCCACGAAGGGCCAGTCGGCCTCATCCTTTGCCTTGTGGATCACCTGCATGCGAAAATCCTCAGCCCCCGGGACAAGATCGCTGACTTCGGCCGCGATCGTTCCAGTCGGCAGGGAAAGCCCTGCCGCAAGAACGATCCCGACCGCCGCCGGCATCAGTGCGCCACGGCGGCTGCCGCCGCCTCATCGATCAGTCGGCCTGTGCGGAAGCGATCCAGCGTCAGGCCGGCATTGAACCGGTGCGGCTCGTCGCGGGCGATGAGATGGGCAAAGAGATTGGCCGAACCCGGCGTCGCCTTGAAGCCACCTGTGCCCCAGCCGCAATTGACATAGAGCCCCGGCACCGGCGTCTTCGACTGGATCGCCGAGCGGTCCGGCGTGTTGTCGACGATGCCGCCCCAGGAGCGCATCATCTTCACGCGGCGGAACATCGGGAAGAGCTCGCAGATCGCATCCAGCGTATGGGTGATGATCTGCAGGCCGCCGGTCTGGCTGTAGGAATTATACTGGTCCGTACCCGCGCCGATGACGAGCTCGCCCTTGTCGGACTGCGAGATATAGGCATGCACCGTGTTCGACATGACGACGCAGGGGAAGATCGGCTTCAGCGGTTCGGAGACCAGCGCCTGCAGCGGGCTCGATTGCAGCGGCACGCGCACGCCGGCCATCTGCATGACGACTGTGGTATGGCCGGCTGCGGAAACGCCGACCTTCTTGGCGCCGATGAAGCCCTTGCTCGTGTCGACGCCGGTGACGCGGCCGTCCGGCCCGCGGCGGATGCCGGTCACTTCGCAATTCTGGATGATATGCACGCCGCGATCGGAAGCGGCGCGGGCAAAGCCCCAGGCAACGGCATCGTGGCGCGCCGTGCCGCCGCGCCGCTGCAGGGCCGCGCCGTTGATCGGATAGCGGGCGGTCTTGGAAATATCGAGCGGCGGACAGTAGGCCTTGGCCTGCTCGGGCGTCAGCCATTCATTGTCGATACCGTAGAGACGATTGGCATGGATATGCCGCTTGAATGACTGCTGATCGTGCACATTGTGCGACAGCATCATCACGCCGCGCGGCGAATACATGACATTGTAGTTGAGATCCTGAGACAGCCCTTCCCAGAGCTTCATCGAATGCTCGTAGATGTGCATGCTCTCTTCGTAGAGATAGTTCGAGCGGATGATGGTCGTGTTGCGGCCTGTGTTGCCGCCGCCGAGCCAGCCCTTCTCGATCACCGCGACATTGGTGATGCCATGCTCCTTGGCGAGGTAATAGGCCGCACCCAGGCCATGACCGCCGGCGCCGACGATGATGACGTCATACTCCTTGCGCGGCTCCGGCGAGGTCCACTGAGCCTCCCAGCCCTTGTGAGCCCGCATCGCTTCCCTTGCCACGGCAAAACCCGAGTATTTACGCATTCGCCCTCAACTCCTTCAGGCAAGACGCCCTTTTTCTGGGTCATACAAATCGCAAATCGAAAACCGACACAACGGCTCTTTTGCGACGCATTCAGGACCGTCTTTCGACACGGTTAAAATTGCCATGCAGTAAAGTCATCGGCTCATTGCCATCAGCAGATCTATTTGCGTCGCAGATGGCAGACCTTCACTCGACCACCATGGCCGTCCTTGCGCCAGACGCATCCTTCGTTCCGCGGCTTTCCCTTGTAAAGATAGATCTTCGCACGATGTTTGCTGTCAAAAGTCTGGTTCGAAAAATCGTGGCCACCGACCCGGACGTTCTTGCCGAAGCGCACTTCGCCGGCTGCGGCTGTTCCAAACGCCGCGGCAAGAACGAAAAGGGCAAGCACGGGCACCGCAAGCAACCTCGCAGCGACAGCGAAATCGGGCGATTTCATGAAGCGGCTCCCCCTGGCTTCAGACAACTGCTCGAACGGCGCAATCGCCGTGACACACGAAACGACGGTGATCAGAAATACTCTCATAAGCATGTCAATGTCGCAAAAAATCGACCCGCGAACCCTCATTCAACAGCTTCGATGACTCGTCGCAGGCATCTGCAGCCCAATTCAACCCTCGACAACTAGCTTTTTCCTCTGCAAACTCACGATCTGGCTAGACTTTGACAAACCGATCTGTTATCCCGCCTACCAATCGCAAGGCTGCGGCTGCGCGAACGTTATATTTTTGCCTCCAGGCGTTGCCGTCGCCGCTGGCATCAACCAAACCAAAGGAACGTGATTCTCGTGCAGGTACTTGTCCGCGATAACAATGTCGACCAGGCTCTCCGCGCTCTCAAGAAGAAGATGCAGCGCGAAGGTATTTTCCGCGAAATGAAGATGCGCGACTACTATGAAAAGCCGTCGCAGAAGCGTGCTCGCGAGAAGGCTGAAGCTGTTCGTCGCGTTCGCAAGCTTGCTCGCAAGCGCGCTCAGCGCGAAGGCCTTGTTGCCAAGTAATCGCCGTTTTTTCGACGTTTTCAGATGCATGTGTGGCGGGGGCGAGTCGTTCGCCGCCGCCTTTTTGATTTATTCTCTAGGCAAATCGGATTAAATCAGAAAAGCCTGATATGACGCATGGGGAAAGCGAACCCGATAATGGCAATGACGACTTCCGTAAAGTTCCGCACTTCGAACCTCTCCTTGTTCGTTTCGAAGCGCGCCGCGGCCCTGCCTGCCTTGGCGATACTTGCCGCAATCAGCCTTTCCGGCTGCCAGACCGCCACCACCGATAACGTGATCCGGATCGACAAGGCGCAAGGCTCTTCGGAAAATATCGCCTCGCTGACATCGGTCATCAATGCCAATCCGCAAGACCCGGAAGGCTACAATGTGCGCGGCACGGCCTATGGCCGCGGTGGTGATTTCAACCGCGCGCTTGCCGACTTCAATCAGGCGATCCAGCTCAATCCGAAGTTCTATCAGGCCTACGCCAACCGCGCGCTCATCTACCGCAACATGGGCAAGCTGCCGGAAGCGATTGCGGACTACAATGCCGCCCTGCAGATCAATGGCAATTATGATGTCGCCTATATCGGCCGGGGCAATCTCTATCGCCAGGCCGGCCGCGACAACGATGCTTTCAACGATTATTCGAAGGCAATCAGCCTCGGCACGACCGATGGGCGCGCCTATAACGGCCGCGGCGTGATCTATCAAAAGCGCAACCAGCAGGACAAGGCGATCGACGATTTCTCGAAGGCGATCTCGCTCTCGCCGAATTCGCCGGAGCCTTACAACAGCCGCGGCATTTCCTACCTCGCGCAGAACGACGACGACAACGCTTTTGCGGATTTCAACCATGCCATCGAGCTGAACAACAAGCTTGCAGAATCCTGGGCAAACCAGGCCTTCGTCTATGAGCGCAAAGGCGACAAGGCGAAAGCCCGCCGCTCCTATCAGCACGCGGTCAACCTCGATCCCAACTATCAGCCGGCCAGGGATGGCCTGGCACGCGTTGGCGCCGGCGCCTGACAGGGGCCGCACGCTAAAACCGTTCAGCCGCCGGCATCCCTCGCCCGGCGGCTTTTCTTTGCCTTGTCGAACGCTTAGTCTCGGCCCACCCATCCGAGTGAGACAGCGACATGCCTTCCCCGCAGAAAATCATCGTCATCGGCGCCGGCATCATCGGCGCCTCCATTGCCTGGCATCTGAGCCGCAAAGGCGCATCCGTCACGGTGATCGCCCAGCAGACCGGCGGCGTTGCAACCGCGAACTCCTTTGCCTGGATCAATGCAAGCTGGGGCAATCCGGAGTTCTACTTCCATTTCCGGCGCCGCTCGATGGCCGAATGGTCGAGGCTGAAGGCCGATCTGCCTGATATCCCTCTCTCCTGGTGCGGCGGCCTGTGCTGGGATCTCCCCGAGCCGGAGCTGGACGCCTATGCGGCGCAGCATCATGGCTGGGGCTATGGTATACAGCCGGTCAATCGGGCGACGAGCACGATGCTCGAACCGAGCCTCGTCAATCCTCCCGACTATGCGCTGCATGTTGCCGAGGAAGGCGCCGTTGAACCTGCCACAGCCTCCAGACTGCTGCTGGAAGATGCACAACGTCATGGCGCGATCCTGCTGTCGGGTATCCGTGTCAAGAGCCTGCTGAAAGAGGCTGGCCGCATCACCGGCGTCGAAACGGACGAAGGGCCGATGCGCGCCGATCACGTCGCCCTTGCGGCCGGTGCGGGCACGGCGGCGCTTGCCGCCTCGGCCGATATCTTCGTGCCACTCGAAACGCCACCGGGGCTTATCGTTCATTCCCGCCCCACACGGAAACTGCTGAACGGTCTGGTGATGACGCCGGAGCTTCATATGCGCCAGACGGCGGAGGGACGGGTCATCGCTGGCAGCGACTTTGGCGGCACCGATCCCGGCAACGATCCGCAGGCAGCCGCTCGCGAACTTTTCGCCAAGGTGAAAGCCGCCTTGAAAGGTGGCGAGGCTTTGGAGCTTGATTTCCACACGGTCGGTTATCACCCGACACCGAAGGATGGTCTGCCCATTCTGGGTCGAGTGGAAACCGTGCCGGGCCTTTATCTCGCGGTTCTGCATTCGGGCGTGACGCTTGCGCCGCTTGTCGACCTGCTCGCGGCTGAGGAAATCGCCGACGGCAGGGAAGATTATCAGCTTGCCCCCTTCCGTCCCGAACGCTTCAATTAGCCTAGCCGGAAAAAAACCAGAGTAATTCCAGGAAAAGTGTGAAGCGGTTTTCCGTCCGGAATTGCGTAAAACAAAAAGACGGAGCATTTCGCGATTCGAAGAAAAGCGGAAAGGCTCTGGGAAGGCTCAACTCAGGGGTACATCATTGTGCCCGTAAATACCTGTGATCGCTTATGATTTTGAAGTAATGACTTTTCATATGTTGCAAGGAAAATTACCGGGCAATAACATAACGCCTCTGGAGCATGTAGCTCTGATCTGGGCACGGGGGCGCTGGGCATGATGACCAACGGTATTCTTTTCGCGTTTGCCAGCGTTCCGGAGCGCCATGGAGGCACGATCGGTTGATCGCCTCATGAGGAAACCGCATTTCCCGAAAGCGTCGATTGGGGCCTATCTTATCGCTATTGCCCTGGCGATTGCATTGCCTATTCTGGCCTTTGTCGCACTGCTTCTGGTCCAGCTCGAAAACAATGAACGGGATGTGTTGAAGGGCGATACGGTTCAGGACGCACAGGCTCTTTCGCGTGTCATCGACCGGCAATTGCAGGACATGGCGACAACACTGCGGCTTCTGTCCTCCTCGCCGGAATTGGAGCGCAACGACATCGCCACCTTCTTCGCCCGGACGGAAACCGTCCTGCGTACCGATTCGCTCTTCGTCCTTCTGATGGAAAAGGATGGCCAGCTCCGGCTGAATACGCGCTGGCCTCTCGGTAAGCCTCTTGGCAAGACGGGCAACATGGCTGCGCTGCAATCGGCGCTGGATTCCGGACGCATCGAAGCCTCCGATGTCTTCGTGGGATCGAACGCCCGGCGATGGGTCTACAATGTCACCCTGCCCCTCGAACACTCGCCGGCAGGTGCCGCGTTGGCCGTGACCCAGGATGCGAATGAGCTGGCCAAGCTCGTGACGACGGAAGCCCTGCCGCCGGGCTGGTCGGCTGCCGTCCTGGACAAATCCGGTCATGTCGTCGCGGCCGGCGGTCCGACGACCCTTGCGCCGGGCGATGCATTCAACAAAGACATCCTGCCGAAGCTGATCGCCTCCAGCGGCGTCTACCAGGATGAGAAGGTCCTGCCGAACGCCGTGCTCGGCTATGCGCAGATCTCGGGCTGGTCTTGGAAGGCCGTCGTCTGGGGTCCGATCGCATCGGCGCAGGCATCGCTGATGAGCACCTGGCGTTTTCTGATCTACGGCGGCGTGACATTGCTGCTGATCGCGCTCATCGCCGTCTATGCGCTGGCCCGTCAGGTACGCATCACTATACAGAGCATCGCCGACATGGCGGATCGGATGGGCCGGGGCGAGATCGTGTCGCCGGTCGACACCAGCGTTATCGAAGCAAATCAGGTAGCGATTGCGCTTTCCAACGCCTCATTCGACCGCAGCGTTACGGAGGACCGGCTGCATTTCGTCATGCACGAACTCGTCCACCGCACCAAGAACCTGCTGGCGCTCGCCCAGGCAATGACCCGCCAGCTGGCGCGGCAGACGGACAGCGTCGATACGTTCCAGCGCGCCGTCGCCGATCGGCTGGAAGGCCTGGCGCGCTCGATCGAAGTCCTGACCAGCGAGCAATGGTCCGGCGTCTCCCTGCGCCGCGTGATCGACATCCATCTGGCAACTTTCCTGCAGGGGCCGCAGCAGCTCGAGGTGCTCGGCAACGATTTCCTGCTGAAGCCGGAGGCGGTGCAGAATCTTGGCCTGGTCCTGCACGAGCTTGCCACCAATTCTGTAAAATATGGCGCGCTTTCCGCACCGGAGGGCAAGATCACAATCGAATGGACGAACGAAGCCGGCGAAACCGGCACGATGATCCGCTTCGTCTGGACCGAAAGCGGCGGTCCGACGGTCAGACCGCCGAGCGAAACGGGCTTCGGCACGACTGTTACGAAAACCCACGCCGCGGCATCTTTCAGCGGCAATGTCGAGGTCGATTTCCGTCCGGCTGGACTCGTCTGGATACTGACGGCACCGCGCACCATGATGGAGCGTCAAAGAAACTGAGAGCGGAAACGCTGCCCTTGCGAGCGCCGGAGCAACCTACTCGTTCATCGCCTTGACGATTTCCTCGGTCACCTTTTTGGCGTCGCCCAGAAGCATCATCGTGCCGTCCTTGTAGAACAGCGTGTTGTCGATACCGGCATAGCCCGAGCCGAGCGACCGCTTGACGAAGAGGCAGGTCTTGGCCTTGTCGACATCGAGGATCGGCATGCCGTAGATCGGCGAGGTCTTGTCGTCGCGTGCCGCCGGATTGGTGACATCGTTGGCGCCGATGACATAGGCGACATCGGCCTGGGCGAATTCCGAATTGATATCCTCAAGCTCGAAGACCTCGTCATAGGGCACATTTGCTTCGGCGAGCAGCACGTTCATATGACCCGGCATGCGGCCGGCAACAGGGTGAATGGCGTATTTCACCTCGACGCCGTGCGCCTTCAGCCGATCGGCCATTTCGCGCAATGCATGCTGGGCTTGCGCCACCGCCATGCCGTAGCCCGGCACGATGATGACCTTGGAGGCGTTCGCCATCAGATAGGCAGCGTCCTCGGCCGAGCCGAGCTTCACGGTCTTGTCGGAGTTGTCGGCTCCGCCCGATGCGGTCTCACCGCCGAAGCCGCCGAGAATGACGGAGATGAAGGAGCGGTTCATGCCCTTGCACATGATGTAGGACAGAATCGCACCAGACGACCCGACGAGCGCGCCGGTGATGATGAGCGCGAGATTACCGAGCGTGAAGCCGATGCCGGCGGCGGCCCAGCCGGAATAGGAGTTTAGCATCGACACGACGACCGGCATGTCGGCGCCGCCGATCGGCACGATCAAAAGCACGCCGAGCGCCAGCGACAGCAGCACGACCGCCCAGAAGGCGAAATGGCTCTCGCTCGCTGCCAGGCTGATGATGGAGAACACGATCAGCACGAGCAGGGCGGCGTTGATGACGTGCCGGTTCGGCAGCAGGATCGGCTTGCCGGACATGCGTCCGTCGAGCTTGAGGAAAGCGATGATCGAGCCGGTGAAGGTCAAGGCGCCGATCGCAACGCCGATCGCCATTTCGATGCGGGCTTCGGTATGGATATGGCCGATCTCGCCGATACCGAAGGAAGACGGCGTATAGAGCGCCGAAGCGGCGACGAGGACAGCCGCTAGGCCGACGAGCGAGTGGAAGCCGGCCACGAGCTGCGGCATCGACGTCATCGGGATGACGCGCGCGATATAGGCGCCTGCTCCGCCGCCGATGGCAAGGCCGAGAACGATCAGCACGAAGCCGCCGAAAGAAGGCGCCGCCAGCACCAGCGTCGTGGCGATGGCAATGCCCATGCCGATCATGCCGTAGAGATTGCCGCGCCGGCTGGTTGCCGGATGGGACAAGCCGCGCAGCGCGAGGACGAACAGCACGCCGGAAACGAGATAGAGGAAAGCCGCGATATTGCTCAGCATGCCGCCCTCACTTGTCCTTCTTCTTGTACATCGCCAGCATTCGCTGGGTGACAAGGAAACCGCCGAAGATATTGACCGAGACGAGCACCAGCGCCACGAAGCCGAAGCCGGTGGCAAGACCGCTCGCCGAAATGCCCACGGCCAGCAGAGCACCGACGACGATGACCGAGGAGATGGCATTGGTGACGGCCATCAGCGGCGTGTGCAGGGCCGGCGTTACCGACCAGACGACGTAATAGCCGACGAAGATCGCCAGCACGAAGATGGCCAGCTGGAAGACGAAGGGGTCGATCGCTCCGCCCGTTGCGGCACTGGCCGCTTCGGGCACCTGTGCCGCAGCGGTCCTGACGGCGGTGACGGCATCGTTCAGTTGCTGAAGTGCCTGGTCCATTGCTTGGCTGGCCATCTCAGAGATCTCCCTTCTTGATCGTCGGCTGGTCGGGATCGACGAAATTCGGGTTCACGACCTCGCCGCCGTCGGTCAGCATCGTCGCCTTGATCAGCTCGTCGGTGCGGTTGAGGCCGAGGCTCTTCGTATCCTTGTCGACCATCGTCTCCAGGAAGGTGACGAGGTTCTTGGCATAGAGAGCCGATGCACTTGCCGCGATCCGGCCGGCCATATTGGGATAGCCGACCACCCTGACGCCTTCTACCTCGGCGATCTTGCCGTATTCCGCACCCTCGATATTGCCGCCACGCTCGACAGCAAGATCGACGGCGACCGCACCGGGACGCATCGCTTTCAGCATATCGCGGCTGACGAGACGCGGCGCCGGCCGGCCGGGTATCAGCGCCGTGGTGATGACGATATCCTGCTTGGCGATATGATCGGCAACGAGTGCTGCCTGCTTGACCTGATATTCCCTCGACATTTCCTTGGCGTAGCCGCCGGCGGTCTCCGCCGCCTTGAACTCCTCGTCCTCGACAGCGACGAATTTCGCGCCGAGCGAGGCGACCTGCTCCTTGGCCGCCGGGCGCACATCCGTCGCGGAGACCAGAGCGCCGAGACGCCGTGCCGTGGCGATCGCCTGCAGGCCGGCAACGCCGGCGCCCATGACGAACACCTTTGCCGCCGGCACGGTGCCGGCCGCCGTCATCATCATCGGCAGCGCCCGGTCATAGACCGCCGCAGCCTCGATGACGGCTTGATATCCTGCAAGATTGGCCTGCGACGAGAGGACATCCATCGATTGCGCGCGAGTGATGCGCGGCATCAGCTCCATGGCAAAGCTCGTGAGCCCTGCCCGCGCCATCTCCGCAAGTGCCGCCTCGTTGCCATAGGGGTCCATGATGGCGATGACGATCGCGCCGCTCTTGTAACCGGCGATCTCCTTAGTCGTCGGCCGCCTGACCTTGAGCACGACATCGGCCGCCTTTGCATCCTTGACGGAGCCGATCCTTGCACCGACGGCTTGATACTCGGCATCCGGGATACGCGACAAAGTGCCCGCGCCGGCTTCGATCACGACATCGAAACCGAAGCTCCTCATCTTCTTTACCGTCTCCGCCGAGGCCGCAACACGCGTCTCCTCAGCCACGCTTTCCTTGGCCACGAAAACCAGATTGCTCAACGACAACACCTCGCATCGAACGGCGGCACGCCCGCTGAGGCGGCGCTGCAGCCTGCAGAATCACGGAAAGGCTCGGACCGAAAAGGTCCGGCGTCGGTCAGCTCTGGAACGTCAGCGCAACAGGATGATGCTGGCGACGGAAAGAACGGCGAAAATGACGATGCCGCCAAGGAAGCCGGCATGGCCGAAGAAGCCGGCTGCCATCGCGATCAGCAATGCCGCAACGATCGCACTTCCCACGCGGGCGGCCGAGATGAAAAGATTGTAAGTCTTCTCATGTTCCTTGTAGTCCATCGCAGCGCCAGTTTCCGCCGGTCCGGTATGATGTTCGGCCATTCAGAATTCTCCCCTCGATCCTCTCCTCCGGCAGACGACATCGACTGGCGGCTGGAGTTCGCCCTCAAAAGTCGCGGCATCCCTGAAAAAGATGCCGCAACCAAATTTCCTCCACCGAGGGGTTACACAAAGCGAGGAAAAATGCAATGCACGACAAGGTCGCACGGATGCGCAGCCAGAGCAGGATGCCGAAAAACGTGATCGTCTTTCGGGCGACATCATATTCTACTTCTTTGATTCTAAAGCGGATTCAGATGTCAGGCCGAACAGACCTGACATCATCCCGCTCTAAAGCAATTCCCGGAAAAATGCGCAGTGGTTTTCCGTCCGGAATTGCGTAAAGACAAAGAGATAGAGCAGTTCAGAGATTCCGTGAAAACAGAACCGCTCTAGCCGAATTGCCCGCGGATTTCACGCCGGTCGCCGCTTGCCGACCGCGCGGTCGGCAGAATGGTCAGCGGCGGCGAGCTCATATCTTCCCCGCGGTAAAACATCATGCGCCGTTCATAGGGCTCCGAATCGAAGAACGGGTACCGTTTCATCAGCTTGCCGCGGATCTCCTTCGAACGGGACGCCAGCAGCGTCAGCTCGAAACCATAGGTCTTGGTCATCCGCGGCGGTACGATCGTATCGGCATAAAAGACGCGCTTGTAAAAAGCCGCGTGCGCAGGACGGATATGCTGCATCACCCGATCCGTATCGAAGTAGATGGCGCCGACGATCGCCGGCCGCAGCGTCAGATAGGGCAATGCCGGCAAATCCAACTCGAAGTCCGGATCGACGGCAAAGCGCGCCGGATCGATCAGAGTCATCCCGGCATCGAGAAAGGCGTGTATCTCGTCCGGAAAGATGCCGGTCGATTGGCATACGCGATGATCCGGCGTGACGTGATGTATTCGCACGGTACTCACCAGCTGCTCGAAGTAGTAGACCCCGAAGACAAAGGCATGGTCATCGAAGTCGACATCATCGATCAGATTTTTCGCCGCCACCGGCAGGACGTCGCGCGTCTTGTAAGCCTTGTACCGCAGGCGCGCGACATCCTCCATGTCTTCGCTGCTTTCGATTCGGCGGTATTCTACGTTATCGAGCACCGCCATCAGCTTGCCGGCAAAGCTGTCTTGCAAAGTACCCACATGTGTCATGGTTAAGGTTCCGTAATGGTTAACGGATCATTATTGGTATTAACGGAAGATTTGATCAATATTTTATTTACTTTTTAATAGCTATTTATTCGCTATGGTTAATTTTTTTTAACGAATACCGGTATAGGTCCGGCGCGCTTGAGAAAACGCTCGGGCTTTCGTTGCTGTGAAGCGGGAAGCTTGCAGATTTGTCCGACTGTTTCGCCCGAACAAAGCGAACACGGATTTATGCGTTACGACGCCTGCAAGCACGAGAGCCGGATGATTTCAGGTCTGTTCGGCCTGAAATCTGAATCCGCTCTGGAATCAAAGAAGTAGAGCATGATGTCATCCGAAAGCCGATCACACTTTTCGGCATCATGCTTTGAAGCGCGCCGCGATCTTTCAGATTCGCTTCCTGCGCCCTGGTCTCGGATTTTCACGCATATCCTGATCGCAAAACCGCTGAACAATTCTACGCGACATGCTTCAAAAATACTGCGAATGACCCGGCACCGATGATTGTCGCGGCGCAATGCGATGGCCCGCGTCCAGATTGCAGCGGCCTCTGGGCAATGATACCCGTCATTCGATCCGTCAGGCGACGTGATCCTGCCGCACGCCCGGCAGGCGCCGGCCGAGGCTCTCCACCATCTCCGCCACCTGCTCCCGCGACACGGGCGCCGAGAACACATAACCCTGGATGATATCGGCCAGATTCTTCTCGACGACGAGTGCCAGTTGCTCCAGCGTCTCGACACCCTCGATCACGATATGGAGGCTGAGCGCACGGGAAAGATCGACAATGCCGCACAGCAGCTTGAAACGGCGGCTGTCCGTCGTAATGTCGCGAACGAAAGACCGATCGATCTTGACGACATCCACAGGCAGGGAATCGAGATAGCTGAGGCTGGAAAAACCCGTTCCGAAATCGTCGATCGCAATCGTGATGCCTTTGGCGCGCAGATCGGCGAGTATGGACCGGACGGTTGCCACCTCATCCATCAGGCAGCTTTCGGTAACCTCGAGATGAAGCCGCGAAGGCGCCAACCCCGACGCTTCGAGCGCCTGCACGACGATGCCGACGATATTGTCGCTGCGCAGATCCTGCGCCGAAAGGTTCACTGAGACGGCAAGCGGCGCCGGCCATGAGGCGCAGTCCCGGCAGGCCTGATTGATCATGAAACGGGTGATGCCGGCCACGATGCCCATCTCCTCGGCGATCTGCACGAAGATATTGGGCGGGATGGAGCCCTTTTCCGGATGAATCCAGCGCGCCAATGCCTCGCAGCAGTCGATGCGGGAGCCATCTGGCGTGAACATCGGCTGATAAACGGCGTGCAGCCTGCCGGCTTCAACCGCTTCGCGCAAATCATCCTTCAGCTTCTGGCGCTCAACATAACGCGCATCCATCTCCTGCTCGAATGCGCTGCAGCCGCCCTTCATCCGGGATTTGGCGTCGAACAACGCCAGATCGACCTTGATCTGCCATTCCTCCGGACGGAATTCCCGGCTCGACATCGTCACATATCCGCCGCTGGCCGAAATCCGGAAGCTGTAGTCGTCGACGTCGTAAGTCCCCGTCATCGCCGCATGCAGCGCGCGGATACGGCCGTCGATGTCCGTGGCATTGTCCTCGCTGGGAAAGAACAGCACGAATTGATCGCCGACAAGACGGGCCGCCAATGCCGCAGTACCGGCAAGCCCTTTCAGGCGCTCGGCGATGGCGACCAGCAGGCGGTCTCCGGCCACATGCCCCTTGGTATCGTTGACGTGCTTGAAGTCGTCGACATCGAGAACCAGAATTCCGATCCGGCTTTCCCGGGGAAGCGCTGCGAGCCTTTCCTTGACCAGATCGATGAAATACTCCCGGTTCGGCAACCCCGTCAAAGGATCGTAGCGCACCATATGCAGGATCTTGCGTTCCGCCCGGATGCGCACGGTCACATCCTCGAAGATCAGGATGACGATCCCATCGGCGCGGCGGCTGGCCGAAAACTCGAGGAACTGGTCCTCGTTGAACTGTATGAGGGTGCGCGAAAGCGTGCCGCTGACGAGTTGCGCCATCTGTCGCTGGATGAGACCGGGCAAAGACCCGTCG